>JASFTE010000305.1:0-6194 GCA_050114035.1 Armatimonadota bacterium
GCCGCTCCCTATCCATCCTGGGCCCGCCACGGCTTCCGGGGCGCCGAGGGCCCTCAGCCTTGTGAGCACCTCACGGCCTGTCACCATCGCCAGCCCCCGCGCATCACGTGCGGCGCGGCGGGCCGGGACTCACGGGGGCTGCAGCGCATCAGCGTGGGACCAGAGCCGTAGTAGACGACGCCCTCCTGTGTCACGTGGGGCCCGCGGGCGCCCCTGATGGACTCGTGCCGCGCGACGACTCTCACGCGGTGATTCTCCGGGTTGATCGTGATGATGGCATCGCCGGCGAAGCCGTAGATGAGGCCCTTGGGGCCCACCGGGTCGCGACAGAGGCCGGGGAAGTGCCGGGCGGGCCCGGGCAGATTGCCCACATGCAGGACCTTCCGCGCCCGGGGATCGAAGGCGTAATACTCCTCGCCCGCGAGGCCGTAGATGATCCCCGTCCTGGCCCGCGCCACCATGCCGTAGCTCCTGCTTCCCGGCACGGGCTGCGTCCGGAAGGCTACCTCCTCCCGAGCGACGTCCCACAGGAACACATACGCCTCCTTCTCCGTCGCGATGGCGCTGCTGCCGCCGCCGACGGACGAGGCACAGAGGATCTCGTGCGTCTCCGGCACGGGCGCGACGTAGAGGACGCTCTGGTTGGGGATGACGTCGCGCCAGACCTTGACGGAGAGGTCGTCCGGATTGACCCGCACGAGCGCGCCACCCAGGTGGCCTTTGATGGGACGCGTGCCGATGTAGAGCATCCCGTCGGGCCCGAGGGCCCACTGGTACGGGCGCTCCTGCATGTGCGAGCGGGAGAGCGTGGCAATGGCGCGCGGATTGGCGCCTCCCTCGCGCGGCTTGTCCGGATCGTAGAGGTTCAGGTGCGCGCCGACGTAGCTGGACAGGAACAGCCCTTTGGGCAGGCTTATGATGTCATAGATCTGGATGCGTCCTCCGGTCAGCCGCCCAACGTTGACGAGCTCGCCCGTCCGCGTGTCGTAGTAGAAGGCGCTGGCCGGCTTCCCCGATCCGCCCCAGATCTTGCCGTCGCGCTCGCAGCTCACGTTGTAGATGTGCGCCGGGCGACCCTCGTACTGCGTCGGCAGGAGCGAAACGTCCCGAGTCTGCACGTCGGTGAGCTCGAGTTGTGCCTCCGCATCGATCGCCCCGACCTCCTTGTCCCCGGCGGTCATGTCGGGCGGCGGGCGCCGCACTGGCTGGGGCTCGCCGAGCCTGACTCCGTCCGGCGTGCACAGGAACGTGGCCTCGCCGGCCTTCCCGTACACATTGCCGTCTGTCCCGGCCCAGACGTTCGGGCTCCCGGGCCGGGATGTGAGCTCCTCGGGCAGGATCTGCTGCTTGGTCCCGGTCTTCCTGTCGTACGCCCACAGCTCCATATGGTGCAGGCCCACGCCGCAGTAGATGACGTTGTCGTCGCTGACGGCGGTCCGGATGATGTACCAGTTCCTCTCGTCCGTGGCCATCTGCCCGAGGCTCTCGATCGCGCCCGTCTTCGGATCGAGGCACACCAGATGCGTCTTGGGGTAGCTCCCGACGTAGAACTTGCCGTCCGGGCCAATGGCGTCGTCCAGCCAGTAGCTCGCGGGCTTCGCTGGGACGCCGAGATCGGTGAGCTCACGCTTCCGCACATCGTACTTCAGGAAGTGCCCCGGGCTGCCGGAGTACATGTAGATGCTCCCGTCCGGCGCCTTGTGCAGCCGGATGTGGGTCCGGCCATACTCGTCCAGATTCACCCAGACAAGCTCGCCATTGTCCGTCCGCACGCCGAGCAGCGCGTGCCGCAGCGGCCCCTCGTATGGGGTCCAGGCGATGTAGTGCCCATCGGGATCCTGCGTCACGAATCGGAAGCTCAGCGCCATGGATCGGACCGGCTCGCCCAGTTCCTCGAAGACGTAATCCCTCGCGGCCAGCGCCTGGCTGCCGACCGCAAGCAGGGCGAGCAAGGAGCCCGCAACAATCGCGTCCCTCATTGTTCCACTCCTTGAGACAGAGTGATTCGCTGGCCACACCGCGCAACTTGGGCGACGGCCGTCAGCTTCACCCGAGAGCCGGCAGCCACCTTCATCGCGGCCCTCTGCGCCCCCCGTGCGCCATGAGGAGGCCTCGGGAAAGCCCAGGGAGAAGCTATTGGGCAGACGGTTCGGCGCGCCCCAGCGCGCCGGACGCCAGAGGGAGCATGGACCATGAACAGGCGCAACTTCCTCAAGACATCCGTCGCGGCGACGGTGGGCCTTGCGGCGGCCGGCCGCACGCGGACCGCCGAGGCGCAGGCAGCGGGCCTCCCGCCGCTGAAGAAGGCCGTGCAGTACCGCATGCTGCCCAAGGAGATGAGCGCCGATGATCGGCTGAAGCTCGCCAGGGACGTCGGCTTCGCCGGCATCGAGGTCCCGCGGATGACTGACGCGAAGGCCGCCGCCGAGATGCGCACGGCGGCGGATCGGGCCGGCGTTCAGATCCACTCCATGTCGTGGGGCTGGGGCAGCTTCACCGGCGACGATGCCGAGGGAGTGCAGCGGGACCACGAGAATGCCCGCCTCGCGCTGGCGGCCTGCAAGGCCCTCGGCTGCGATGCGATGCTCCTCGTCCCGGGCCGCGTGACTCCACAGATCCGCTACGCCGACGCCTACGAGCGCTCCCAGCGGAACATCAAGCCGCTCATCGCCGACGCCGAGCGCACCGGCGTCATTCTCGCCATCGAGAACGTCTGGAACAGCTTCCTGCTCAGCCCCATCGAGTTCGCCCGCTACGTGGACGAGTTTGAGAGCCCGTGGCTGCAGGCGTACTTCGACATCGGCAACGTCGTCTACATCGGCTGGCCGCAGGACTGGATTCGAACGCTGGGCAAGCGCGTCCGCAAGATCCACCTCAAGGACTTCAACCGAAGAGAGCACGCCTGGAAGCCGCTCCGCGAGGGGGACGTGGACTGGCCCGAGGTGCGCCGCGCTCTGGGCGAGGTCGGCTACGACGGCTGGATCACGCCGGAGCTCGGGGGCGGCGACGAGGCCTACCTGCGCGACGTGAGCGACCGGGTGGACAAGATCATCGCGGGCGAGTAGCGGCCCCCCGCGAGTCAGACGGGGAGCTGTGCGCAGCCGTAGTCGTAGGCGCCGGGGGAGCTGCCGCGGAAGAGATCGGGCCGGATGCCCGTCTCTTGCTCGTACTCTCGCGCGATCGCCTCCACCTCAGGCCACGCACTCTCCTGCGCCAGCACGGCCACGGTGCCGCCGGAGCCGCCGCCGGTGATCTTCGCGCCGAAGAGCCCCGCCTCCGCGCCGCGCCGCCGGACGAGTCGGACGATCAGATCCGTCTCCCGCGCGCCCAGGGCGCAGCGCTTGCCGTAGCTCCAGTGGGATGCGTACATGAGCCGGCCCGCGCGCTCCAGCGCCCTGTGCCCGTCCCCGGCCGCCGCTTCCGCTAGGCGCTCGATGAACTCGCACACGCGGGCGTTCTCGTAGATGGGATGCTCCGTGCACGCGCGCACCGAGTAACTCTCGGACGGGTCCACGCTCGTCACCGGGTCGGCGGTGCCCCTGTGGGCCGCGAGGAACTCGCTCCCCCGCAGCTTGCCCGGCAGCAGGGCGGCAAAGCGCGCTCGGTACTCGGCCGGGGTGATGTTGCACAGATGGCCGCCGTAGGGATCGTCGCCGAGATGCTCCGTGATGATCCTCAGACCCATGAAGGCGGCGGTCCGGGTCCGCGTGTAGCGCGAGCCGCCGACGAGGTGCTTCACGTTGGAGTTGATCCCGAAGACGGCGCACCCGGGCGGCAGCGCATGGAAGCCCAGGATCTCGTGCGGCTGGCACTTCAGCGCCAGGAGCGTGCCCCGCTGCCCCAGCGCGCACGTCACCTGGTCCATGATGCCGCAGGGGGCTCCGACGACGCGGTTCTCGACGATCTGGCAGAGCCGCGCCAACTCGAGCCCCTCGAGCCCGAGCCCGTATGCGGCGTCGATGGCGTACATGGCGGCGACCTCGATGGCCGCCGACGAGGACACACCGGCCCCGCACGCGACGGCGCTGCTGAGCAAGATGTTGGCGCCGTGTGGGAACGCGTCCACCACGCCCTCGGCCATGAGGACGTGGAAGGCGCCCGCCAGGTACGCCGCCCAGGCGGTGCGCGGCTCGGCGGCAAAGAGGCGCCTGGCCCGGTCGTAGCTCACAGGCCGGCCGTTCTCCGCGAGCGCCCCGAGCCGCAGCTCGAAGCGCTCGTCGAACCCGTGCTCGGCGCCCCCGTGGCTCCATACGCGCACGCGGTCGTCGGTGCGCGGCTGCAGACCCACGACGGCCGCCTCGGCGAGGGTGCCCTCGAGGACCACCGAGCCGGAGTAGTCCGCGATGCCGCCCATGGCGTCAATGCGCGCCGGCGCCCGGGCCGTCACGATGTCGCCGGCGGCATCGAAGAAGTCGCGGGCCTCGCCGCGGCACAGCTCTGCGAACCGGTCAGTATCGCTCGTCGCCATCGTGGTCTCCTCGTGCCGGCCGACGGCCCGGCGCGGCCCCCTTCTCAGCTCCTCGGCCAATGCCGCCCGGCATTCCGCCCGATCCAGCAACATCCCCGGGCACGTCTTCGTCGAGAAGTCCCGGTGGAAGTAGAGATCATCGGCCGTGAGGCCGAACACCTCGCACAGCGTCGCCGTGAGGGCCAGCACGTTGCCCCACATCTCGGGGAACTGCGCCCGGTCCTCCTCGTCGGCGTTCAGGCACATGCCGAGGCCGACGCTGTCGTGGTTGTGCCCGATGGTGTGGGCGCCGTCGCCGCTGGCGAGGCTGCGCCCGGTGAAGATGTCGCCATCCGGGGCCAGAAGCCAGTTGTACCCCACATCCTCCCAGCCTCGCTCTTCCACATGGTAACGCCGCACCCGACGCATGGTCTCGATGCCGGCGTAGTCACGCGCCGCCGGGACCTCGAAGTGGTGCCAGATGATCATGCGGATGGGCCGCGGTGGCACATCCCCGCGGATGCGCTCCTGCGCCTCTTCCAGCGTCAGCTTCTCGAGGCTCATTCGCAGACCATCTCGCCAGCTCTGCCGGGTCAGACTCCCGCGGCCTCCCGCGCGCGATCCAGCGTCTTCCGCGCCTCGGCCCGGGCCCGCTCCGCTCCGGCCTTCAGGACGTCGCGGACGTAGTCCGGATCAGCCTCGAGCTCCGCGCGCTTCTCCCGGTGCGGCGCGAAGTACTCCGTCATGGCCTCCAGGAGAAGGCCTTTGGCTTCGCCGTACCCGATGTCGCCCGTCCGATAGCGCTCGGCGACGGCCTCGCGGTCCTCCTCGCCGGCAACGAGCGCATAGAGGTTGTACACGTTGCAGCTCTCGGGATCCTTGGGCTCCTCGATGGGCCGCGAGTCCGTCTTGACGCTCATCACCTGCTGCTTGAGCTCGTCCGGCTCCTGGAAGACGAGGATCGCATTGCCGTAGCTCTTGGACATCTTGCGCCCGTCGGTGCCCTGCACCACGGCCACGTCCGAGAGAATGTACGCCTCCGGCAGCTTGAACACCTCACCGAAGGTGTTGTTGAACTTCACCCCCATGTCCCGGGTGACCTCGACGTGCTGCTTCTGGTCTTGGCCGACGGGCACCAGGTCCGAGTCGTAGATCAGGATGTCCGCCGCCTGGAGCACCGGGTAGGCGAACAGGCCATGGTCGGGAGACAGACCTTCGCCCACCTTCTCCTTGTAGGCCACGCAGCGCTCCAGCAGGCCCATGGGCGTGACGCAGGAGAGCAGCCAGGTCAGCTCCGTCACCTCCGGGATGTCGGACTGCATGAACAGCGTCGCGCGATCCGGATCGATGCCCAGGGCGAGCAGGTCCGCGGCGAGGTTGAGCGTGTAGTCGCGGAGGGTAGCGGCGTCGCGGATGCTCGTGAGGGCGTGGTAGTTGGCGATGAAGTAGAAGCCCTCGTGCTTCTCCTGCAGCGCGACGTACTGCTTGATGGCGCCGAAGTAGTTTCCGATGTGCACGGCGCCGGACGGCTGAATGCCTGATAGCGCTCTCATTGTGTTCACCTCAGTTCCCGTGATGCAAAAAAAAAGGCCGCAGGCAGCTTCGCGAGCTCGCCCACGGCCTTGGTATGGCTGTTCAGCAGACGTCACGAGGGGGGCGGCCCGCGTCAGCAGTGCCGCCAAGCCCAGAGCACGAACACCTCGGATGGAAGCGGATTCGTCATAGGGCTGCCTCGATCATGGGGAAT
>JASFTE010000306.1:0-6184 GCA_050114035.1 Armatimonadota bacterium
CCGAGCCCCGAGGCCCCGAGGCGTGTTCTTCGAGACGGGGGGGAGCTCGGTTCGTGATGTTGCCCACATTCTCGCATGCCGCACGTTTAGGGACGCCGCGGTTGTGCCAATAATGGAGGGGAGGAGGCCTCCTTGAGGGCCAGGAGCGGATGAGGGTCGGCGGGCGCGGTCGGCGATGGCATGCAGCAGTGGGGCTGAGGTGTGAGGGTCCGTGCGGGCGTGTGAATGGAGTCGTGGCGGAGAACACGCCGGCAGGGCCGGCCAGGCAGGCAGGTGGTGCCTATGCTTGGAGAGACGCCAGGACTTGCCTGGGGCCCACGGGAGTGAGCCGGTCAGTCGAACAAGCACTGAACATCGCACGCGGCGTACAGCAAGCAGTACCTTGGCAGAGCTCTGACCGGCACCACCCTGTGGGCCCTTGGTATTTGTGCCCCGCCGGCGCCCTATCGGCTCACCCAGAGCCGCGTTCTTGCTCCTCGTGCATCCCTCACGCAATCTCCGGTCGTCCATTCTGGCTTTGGCGGTGAGGCCGTTTTTCTGCTATACTCCCCCGGCGTCGCCCTCGCGTTGGGTGGATCCCATCGGCGGCGCGCATCCGCTGTGGGGTTGTGAGCACCGATGTCTACGGAGTCCGCACCAGAGGCGGCCCGATCGGCGGTACCGCGTCTGGAAGAGCTTATGGACGTCGAGATACTGCAGCGCATCCAGGACTGGTTCGCGGCCACGACGGGCCTGACGACGCGCGTTCGCGACACCAGCGGGCGGCCCATCACGCAGGTCAGCGGGCTGACCGAGTTCTGCAGTCTCATCACGGGCGCGGAGCTGGGGAAGGAGTGCTGTCGCCAGTCGCACGAGTACGCGATGCGGGCCCTGAGGGCGTCCGATGAGCCGGTGCGATATGACTGCCACGCGGGCCTGCTGCAGATAGCCGCGCCAATCCGCGTGGCGGGCCAACTCGTGGCGATGGTCATCGTGGGACAATCGCCCGAGGCGACGCTCTCGGACGAGCATGTCGCCGCCCTGGCACAGCGGATCGGCGTAGATCCGGAACGACTCAGGCGTGCCGCCCAGCAGCTCGTCGCGTGGTCGGACGAGACGACGCGGACGCAGGCTGCCGTGCTCACGTCCATCGCGACGACAATCTCCCAGCTTAGCTACCGCGGCTATGTTCTGCGCCAGCACCTCGAGGAGCTCACCGCCCTCTACAACGTGTCCCGGGCGCTCACCAGCGCCGAGACGCTCCAGCAGACCCTCGACGTCATCACCAAGGACCTGACCGAGACGCTGCATGTGAAGGCCTGCTCGCTGCGGCTGCTGAACGAATCCAAGAACACGCTCGACCCGGCAGCCCACTACAACCTGAGCGAGGAGTACCGTACCAAGGGCCCCGTGGCGATGGGTGACAGCATCTACGACAAGCAGGCCATCGAGGGCGGCGTTGTCAAGGTGAAGAACGTGCGCGTGGACCCGAACTTCCGCTACCGGGAGGAGGCCCGGGCCGAGGGGCTCGTCTCCATGCTCTGCATGGGTCTCATCAGCCACGGTCGGCCCATCGGCGCGGTGCGCGTTTACACGGGCGAGGAGCACGAGTTCACGCAGGGCGAAATGCAGTTGATGCGGGCCCTGGCGAGCCAGGCGGCCATCGCCATCGAGCGGGCCCGGCTTGTGGACGAACTGCGGGCCACGAACGCACGGCTGCGCCAGATGTACGAGCAGGTCGTCGCCGTCCAGGAGCAGCTCATTCAGTCCGAGAAGCTCGCTGTGATAGGCGAGCTGGCCGCCGGCGTGGCACACGAGGTGAAGAACCCGATGTCCGCGGTCTACTATGCGGCGGCCGACATCAAGGAGCACGGCGCGGAGATGGAGCCGGAGCAGCTCCGCGAGGCCGCGGATCGCATCATGGCGCAGGCCAAGCGGACGACAACGGTAGTGGACGAGATGCGGGGCTACGTGAAGCCGACGGAGATGGAGCACAGCGAGGCGGTGCGGCTGGGTGAGCTAGTGGGCGATGTATTGTCGCTGATGCGCTTCGACGAGGACGCGCGCGGAATCAAGCTCATCAATGGCTGTTCCGACGGCGGGCCCGAGGTCGTCGTGCATCGGGACAAGATTGGACAGGTGCTCGTGAACCTGGTGCGCAACGCGATGCAGGCGACGCGACCACCTGACGGTGAGATCCGCGTGTCGGCCCACGAAGAGGACGGCTACGCCGTCATCCGCGTGGCGGACAACGGCGAGGGCATCGGGGAGGACGTGCTGCCGCGGATCTGGGATCCCTTCTTCAGCACTCGCGGCCGCGCCGGCACCGGGCTGGGGCTGGACATCTGCCGGCGCATCGTGGCAGCACACGGCGGCACGGTGGAAGTGGAGAGCAAGGCGGGAAAGGGGACGACGTTCGCGGTGACCATCCCGATGAGGCGGGAGTAGCCCGAAGAGAGGGACACTGGCATATCACTGACGTGCTGACAGGCTGGCTGAAACAGCGACGATAGCGGGCCCATCGCTTGGCGCCCGGGCCGACCCCTACGTGCCCCCACCGCGAGGACGAACATGAACGAAGGCTCGCTGTTGCTGATGAGCGCTGCGGGCATCACGCTTGCCTGCTCAGCCTGCGCCGGACAACCGGCGCCCGAGGTCGACGGCGAGCGCCTCGGGTTGACGGGTCACAGCATGGGCGGGCGGCTGACCGTGCTGAGCGCAATCGACCCACGAGTGAAAGCAGCGACGCCGTCGGTCGGTGGGAGCGGCTTCCTCTGCGACGACCTCTGGGGGCTGCCCGGATCGGGCCGGCACATGCGGGAGGACCTGGACCTGTACAACCGGACCATCGACTGCCGTGCTTACTGGCCCTCAATCGCCTGCCCCATCCTGTTCCTCGGCGCCACCAATGACTTCAACTCGCCACTTGAGCTGGTCGTCCAGGGCATGAGCCTGCTGAAGCACAATGAGTCGCGACTGGTGCTGGCTCCGCACCTGGACCATCGCTTCACCAGCAGCACCTTCGCTGCCCGGCCGTTGTGGTTCGAGGCGCATCTCAAGGGCGACTTCGAGTTCCCCAAGGCCGCCAAGGCGGAGTTGGCTCTCAGGCAGCCCGACCATATCCCCTTGCTCGCCGTCTACCCGGATGCGACCACGCCGCACCGTCTGGTGTCGGTTGACATCTACTACGGCTACGGGCGCGATCCGCGGAACCGTTTCTGGCGCGACGGACTCGCCGAGCAAGTGGATGATCACTGGGAGGGACGCTGCCCGGTGATGCAGCTTGACGAGCCGCTGTTCGCCTTCGCCAACGCCGCCTACGAAACCCACCGCGCCATCCCACTGCCCCGCGGCTATGGTCCCGCGTGCTCCAGGGTCACCATCGCCAGCGAGTACCGAATCGCCCGACCGGACGACCTCAGGGCCGCCCGCGTCCGGGCCACCCAGCAGCCACAGAGACTGATTGACTGGGACGAGATCACCGAACTGGGGCTGACATCCGCAGAGAAAGCGCTGGAGCAGGACAAGTCGCTGTTGCCGTGGGAGGGCGAGGTGCCGCAGTTCCGCGACCTCCGCTGGGTTGGTGGCGTCTACGTGCCGCGTACCAGGCCCTACCTGCCGGAGGCTGGGTCTCGGGAGGAGTCCGAGCAGGCGGGCCGGAAGCCGGCTCGAGCGCGGAGCCCACAGCGGTAGAAAGGGAGGCGCGGACCACGTCGTTGTGCCTCGTCGGCATTCTCGTTCTGTGCTGCGCGGGCATCGTCGCCGCGGAGGGCTAGGGCACGTCGAACTCATGGGGGAGCGTGCGGTTGCCCGCGTGGTTGGGGGGCAGGAGCAGCTCGTCCTTGCCGAAGATGTACTTCGAGCGCTTGTCGTAGGCGAGGCGGAAGTCGTCTCGCAGCACGATGGCGCCCGTGGGGCAGGCCTCCTCGCAGTAGCCGCAGTATATGCAATGCAGCATGTTGATCTCGTATATCCGCGCGTAGCGCTCCCCCTCTGAGTAACGCTCCTCGTCGGTGTTCTCCCCGGCCTCCACGTATATGCAGTTCACCGGGCAGTTGGCGCCGCAGAGATCGCAGCCGATGCAGCGCTCCAGTCCGTTCTCCCACCGGCGCAGCACGTGGCGCCAGCGGGCCCGCTCCGGCAGCTTGCGCGTCTGCTCGGGGTAGCAGACCGTCACCGGGCGCCGAAACAGGTGCTTGAATGTGATGCTGAGACCCTCAATGAGCTCGGTTATCATCGTGCGTTTCCGTTACTGCTTGACGAGCCGCAGACGCAGGTCGCGGATGATGTCGAGGTCGGGCCGAGCGTCGCCGGGCGGCTTGGCGGCCCGGGCGATCCCCTGCTCAGTTCCCTCCGTGTTGGTGTACGTGCCATTGCGCTCGGCAAAGTCGGCGCCGGGCAAGACGACGTCGGCGGCGCGCGCCGTCGCGGTGCGCGCAATGCCCTGGTATATCACCGTGTCGGCGCTCCGCAGTTCCTCCCCCGGGACCGGGTCGTCGGCCACGTCGGCGCCCAGGACGTAGAGGGCTCCGTGGACATCGTCGGGCGCCAGCGCCTCGATGCCGTGGACGGCGAGGCCCATTGAGTTGCCATGCTCGGCCACGAAGAGGAGCTTCGTCCCTGACTCCTCCGCCACGGCGGCGAGTGAGTCCAGCAACTCCGTGACGCCAGCCTCCGCGGCCTCGCAGGCGCCGCGGCCCACGATGACCACGGGCCGCTCGCGGTCGCGGATGCGCGCCATCGCCTGCCGGAGCAGCTCGCCGCCGCCCTGCAGCCATTCGTCGGCGTGCCTGCCCAGCTCGGTCTCCTCCGGGTGCACGACAATGAGGCGGGCGCCGCGGCGCCGCACGGCCTTCTTGACGCGCAGCTCCACGATGGGCAGGTCGGCGCTGACGTCGGCGCACAGGAGCACGATGGCGTCCGCGTCGTCTATGTCGGCGATGCGCGCCGTCGTCAGGCCGCGGGCGTACGCGGCGCGCAAGAGCTCCTGCTCCGGCCAGGCGCGCACCTTGGCGTCGAGCTTCTCCGCGAGGCCCTGCAGCGCGTGCAGCTCCTCGTCGGTGAGCGTGGGGCCAGCGACGATGCAAAGCCCGTCGGCGGCGCCGATGGCCTCCGCGGCGGCCTCGAACGCGCGCTCCCAGGATGCGCCGACGAGCTCGTCCTCGTCGCGGATCAGCGGCTCCGTGAGGCGCTCCGCGTCGTTCGCCTCGTCCACCGAGCCGAAGCGGCCCCGGTCGCACAGCCACCCGTCGGCGATGTCGGGATTCTCGCGCGGCAGGAGCCGCTCCAGCCCACCTTCGCGGGCCTGCAGCGTGACGTTGCACCCGCAGCCACAACGGGCACAGATGGACGGCGTGTCGGTGAGTTGCCACGGTCGGGCGCGGAAGCGGAACTGCCGGCTGGTGAGCGCTCCGACCGGGCAGATGTCGATGGTGTTCCCCGAGAACTGCGTGTCGCAGGGCGGATCGGAATCAGTGAAGATCTCGCAGAACGCCCCGCGCTCCCGGAGCTTCAGCACGGGATGCCAGGCGATCTCCTCACAGAAGCGCACGCACCGGGCACAGTGGATGCAGCGCTCCCGGTCGAGGTAGATGGTGGCCCCGAGCTCGATGGGCTTGTCCCAGTGCCGCTTCCACTCGAGTGGGAACCGCCCGGGGCTGCGGGCGTGGGCGAAGCTGAGGTCCTGCAGCGGGCACTCGCCGCCCTTGTCACAGACGGGGCAGTCGAGTGGGTGATTGAGCAGCAGGAACTCGAGCTGCTCCGCCCGGGCCTGTATCACCGAGGCGGTCTCGGTGCGCACGACCATGCCCTCGGCGACCTCCGTGGTGCAGGAGGTCTGCAGCTTGGGCATGCCCTCGATCTCCACCATGCACATGCGGCAGTTGCCCGACGGGTCGAGGCGCTCCTCGTAGCAGAACCGCGGGATGTCGATGCCCAGCATGTCGGCCACCTCGATGACGAGGGTGCCGCGGGGCACGGACACCTCGCGACCGTCCATTGTCAGGGTCACCCGGTCGTTGCTATCCGCCATTGGTCTTCGGTACACAGCGGCGTTCGCGGATGTGGCGTTCGTACTCGTCCCGGAAGTGCTGGATGCTGCTCATCAACGGATACGTGATCGAGTCGCCGAGCAGGCACAGCGACTTCGTCGCGATGCCGTCGCAGATCTCGCCTATGAGGTCCAGATCCGACAGCTCCCCTTCGC
>JASFTE010000307.1:0-6156 GCA_050114035.1 Armatimonadota bacterium
CATGTGGTACACGTCGGTGATGAGCGCGGAGGTGTAGCCCTGGTCCCAGAGGACCTCGGCCAGTAGGATGTCGTCGTGCTCGAGGTGCTGCCAGCCGCGGAAGGGGAACGTGAAGCGGCCGGTCCAGAAGGCCGTGCGCGTGGGCAGCGTTGGGAGGCCCTCGCTGTAGGCGTGCATAAACCGCGTGCTCTCGGCCGCCAGCGCATCCAGGTGGGGCGTCCGGATCCACTCGTTCCCGTAGCAGCCAAGATGGTCCACTCTGAGGCTGTCGGCGATGACGACGATGACATTCATCGGTTCCTCCCACTGGTGCATGCGTACCGAGGGCCGCGCGCCAGGCAACGCGCCCGACGCGAGGGCACACGTTCCTCTCCTGGGGAGGGCATTCCTCGCGGTCGCGGCCGGGGTCGGTCACACGGACAGCCTACCGGGACGTCGGCCTATCTGCGGAACCAGCGGCGAGGGCGCTCGCGTATTGTGAGCAGGCGCGGGTAGTCCGTGGCGACGCAGCGCACGGTGAGCGAGTCGGGCTCGCGGCGTTCCTTCCACGCGAGGGCGGGCCGACCGAGTATGGGGTCGTAGTACCGCATGCTGCTCCTGGTCCCGCGGATGTTGTGGAAGGTCACGCGGTACACCTCCGGCTCCATCGGCACCGTGAAGTCGCGCGTCATGACGTACATGGCGATGACGAATTCGTGGTCGCGGGTCTGGTACGGCAGCACGGCGAATACCTCGCGGTGCCAGAGCGGCTCATGTGTCGCATCGCCCGGGAAGGCGGCCACCGGTTCGCTGAGCTTGGTCACGTCAATGTCGAGCGATGTCACGCCGTGTAGGGGGCGGCTGCGGGCGAAGACGCGGGTCACGTTTCGCAGGGCGCGGAGGGCAGGCGAGGCGGCACGCTGGCGTCTCAGCCATCTCCTTGGCGCCAGCTCCAGCGCCCGCGGGTCGAGCAGGCCGCCGCCGAGCGGATCCTCTTCGTAAGCCGGGTAGAAGTAGATCTTGCTGATGCCCTTGTTGAGGTACAGCAGACTGGCCCGCAGCACCATGCGGGCCTTCAGCTCCGCCCCGCGCTCCTCGTCGGTTATGCCGCAGTACACGGGGGCCCAGCCGTGCTCCGTGAACCAGTGCTCGAAGCCGACGGTCCCCGGGGCCGACGCCTGGCGGGCCACCGGGTTCACAAGCCACATGACGGATTCGCACTGCGTGAGGTCGTGCGCGATCCCCTCGGGCATGATGCGCCTGTAGTGGGGCACATAGCCCTCCAGATTCCGCCACGGCTGATCGGGCACGTACTCGTCCTCCGGGAAGTTGCGGGGGGCGGTTGCGTAGGGATGGTACGACTGCGCGTCAGTGCCCCTGGGCAGGTTCTGCGGGGAATTGTGGAAGTAGTTGGTGTTGCTGAACCCCCAGACGCACTGCGTGGTTGGCCACTTCTGCTTCACGTGGGCGATGGCGCGCCGGGCGAGCTCCCAGCAGCGGCCCCCCGTGCGCCACGGACTCGCGTCGGACGGGCCCACCAGAGGCGGGTCGTAGTAGTTGTCGATGTCGAGGAATCGGCTGCCGAAGGTGAGCTCGTTCCAGATCTCCACGTCAAATGACAGCCCGTGCGACGCGACGAACTCGCACATGATATCGGCGTACTGCACCCAGTACGTGGCCGTCTCCTCGAACTCGGGCGTCCCCGTCTCCGACAGCGGCAGCCATTTGAGCGTGTGCAGAGTCACGGACGTGCCGGCCGGCAGCGGGATCGGGAGGGGCTTGCCCAGCGTCACTGTATTGGTGCCAGGATCGCAGCCGGTGATCATGACCTCAGCCGCCCAGTAGGCGGTCAGGTTCGAGATGCCGGTGCGCCCCGGCACGATGTCGTCCACGCTGTCCAACTGCACGGCTCGGTCGCCCTGCTCAGCGCTACTGCCGACCTTGCGGAAGAGCCACTTGACGGGGCACGGCACGCCGTGGTGGTTGTTGAGCAGAATCAGCGGGCGGACCCGGTGCTCGGCACACGCCGTGAAGATGTCGTCATAGTACTGGCGTCGCGCGCTGTGGATCTGCATGTCCCAGTCGAGGTGCCCACCGCCCATCTCCACGCGAATCCTGCGGAAGCCGTGCCGTGCCAGCAAGCTGATGATGGTGTCATGGTTCGTGGGCACCTGGTAGTTGATCCCGAGTCCGTCGAGGAAGCGGACCCCGGGGACCGTCTCCAGCCATGCCCGCCAGGGCTGCTTGTAGTGGGAGTGTGCTCCCGCCCAGATGCCGTAGAGCTGTGAGGGATCCACGTAGGGGTCTACGGGGTAGGTCTCCGCCCGTGAGGGCTGCAGTGGAGCAATCGCCACGAGCACGACGGCAGTCGTGGCCGGGATGTGGGCAAGGGCGTGCAGATAGAGGGGCTGGCTTCGGCGGTGTGGCATCGCGTTGCCTCCTCGCCACACCCGTGCGAGCTGCCCATCCGTCGAGCTTCACGGCCCGGGGCCGTGGAGCCGGACAGTTCCATATCGGCACACTGCCGCCGGTGCTTGAGCGGCGCTGCGTCGCATGTGCATGGCGCATACGGGGAGGAGGAGGGCCACTGGGCAGCGAAGTTAGAAGGCGCAGAGCCGGTCACAGCATCAGTGCACGCTATTGGACTGCGTCCGGACTGACACAGCGGCCACCAAAGGAGCCGATCCATGAAGGCAGCACGACCCCTCCTTGGCGCCCTCGCCGTGGCAGCTCTCGGCCCACTCACGTGGGCCGCCGGTGAGACGACGGAGACTGAAGAGAGCCTGGAGGACGTGGTGAAGGCGCGTCAGGCGAAGATCGAGAAGAAGATGAGGATGGCCCGCAACCGCATCAAGCACAAGAACTTCATCGCCGCCAGGAGCGCCATCCGCGACGCCGCGGGCGCGGTGAAGGCGCTTCAGGACGACCTGCCGCCGCAGCAACTCGTGGCTTCCCTGACGGCCGTCGAGGCCCAGATCAAGGATCGCGATTGGGACGACGCACGACGGGCGTTGGAGAATGCCTTCCGGGAACTCGACTCGCAGGCCCGGTACATCGACGTGACGAAGATCTGGCAGCATCTGGACGATGCGCGGGGGTTCGTGGCCGAGAGGCGGGGCAGGCTCGCACTGCAGGAGGTGCGCGCCGCAGAGCGCTTCGCCTACATCGACGACATCGCTTCCCCCCTGCGGCGGGCGCTCGTGTACCTCTCGGATGCCAGACGCGAGCTGCTGAAGCTCCCGACGTTCTTCAAAGGGCCGCGCACTGCAGCGAAGCGGCGACTGGATGCGGCGGAAGCCCAGCTTGGCGACGCAGACTCGCACATAGAGGCGCTGCTTGCGGGCGAGTATGCCACCGGTACCTGATGAGCTCGGGGGTGCCATGGCGGAAGGAGAGATGCTGGATGACGACCGCGATGCTACTGGCAGCCACGTGCGCGCTCACGGCGGGGGGGCCTGGCGCGGGGCTGTTCTTCGACGTCCTGCCGACGGTGTCCGACAACGGGTCGGCGCTGGTGCAGCTCCGCCCCATCTGCCGCTGGCTCAACGCGAACGCCGAAGTTGATGGCCGGGTTATCACGATCACGAAGCCGCCAACGCTCCGGCTGCGACTCACCGTGGGGAGCCGCAACGCGAGGATCGCGGACTCCGACTTCGTTCTGCGGACGGCGCCAACGCTAGTGCGCGGGCACACCATGGTGCCCCTACGGTTCGTCGCCGAGGGCTTTGGGGCGTGGGTAGACTTCTCAGGCCGGCAGATCCAGCTCTCCATGCTGCAGGAGAATCAGGTTGCCGTCATCGCCACACCACCACATCCACAGAGCCACCTGGGGAAGATGCACGCCGTGCTGTCGCGGCACTTGGGGCTGATTCCGCCGCCCAAGGGCGACGAAGGGCTACTGCAGTGCTTCAACACTCTCTCCCGCCGTCATGCGCAGGCGCTCACGGCCGAGGGGGCCACGCCGGAGGCGGTCGAGCAGTCGCTCAGAGCGCGCAAGATCGCCGGCGCCCGCGTGGAGCGGGACCACTACGACGGCAAGATCCAGGGCTGGCTCGACGTTCTGCTTCTGAGCACGCAGGGAAAGGTGCAGCGGCGGCGCGCGGTGTTTGTCAGGGAGGCTGATGGCTGGAAGGTCGACGACGTGCGACCCCGGTAGCCTTTTTGGCCACGATGGCGTACTGCGGCGCGTAGAGCTTCAGACAGCCGGGCAGGCCCGGCGTGGTGGAAGTCAGTCGGCCCGGCCGGAGTACCGGGCCGCAGAATGCGACAGCCGCTGTTGGCCTCAACGCGGCGCGCGACTATGGGTGGCTATTGGCGTCCGTTGCCGTTTCCGTTGCCATTTCGTTCGCGCCAGCACTGCTCACATATGACCTCGGGATACGCGTTGTTCCGCCCGACGAAGTAGCGTAGATGCACCCCGCGCCTACCACACGCACACCGTGCCGCCTTGGCGAGCCACTGGTGGCCACGCATCTGCGCCGCGTCGGCATAGCCGGCGTCCTGCGCACGTTCGTCTGCGGTCTCGTAACAGAAGCTGGAATAAACCAGGCTGGTGATCGAGCGAGCCATGTGAGTGCCCCTCCTGGCGCTTGTCCATCGCCGCAAGGCCGTCGATGTCATTCTCCCATCGGCACGACACGCAGGCATAAACGACAGGCAAACGCCGCGTTTACATGGAGGCCGTGCCAAGTGACCCCGCGCCAGCGACTGCTCGCGGCCATGCGGCGGCACCCGACGGACAGAGTGCCGATCCACATCCGGGGCGTGCGCATACTCGACGATGGCTGGGTCCGGAGCCGGGATCCGAGCTATGAGCCGCTCATCGAGGCAGTGCAACGGCACGGCGACGCATTCGCCACGTGGAACCCGGGGCTCAAGCCATTCCTCAACGGCGCCCCCGGAACCGAGCTCCGCTCGACGACCCGGGCATCTGCACATCGGGACTTCGAGACCGTCGAGACAGTCCTGGAAACCCCGCGTGGGCCCCTTACCCGAGAGCACCAGAGCAACCTCAAGGGCCACCCCGGCCTGACAACCAAGTTCTACATTGAGACCGAGGAGGATGTTGCCCGCTTCAAGAGCGTCCCGTATGCCCGCCTCGAGCTCGACACCGAGTCGTACTGGGAGCGTTCCGATCAGATTGGCGACCGAGGTCTTCTTCTGGCGGCCCTTGGCAGCGATCCCATTGCGCACGTTCATGGCCTGTTGGGATCTGAGGGCCTCGCCGTGTGGAGCGTGACGAAGCGTCAGGTCATAGACGAGCTCGTCGGCATCATGGCCGAGCGCTTCGCGCACGTTGCCAGGGAGCTTCTGGCGGCCGGTATTGGACCGGCCTTCTCCACTGCCGGTCACGAGTACTGCATCCCGCCGCTGCAGTCGCCGCGCGACTTCCACCAGTGGTGCGTGCTTCCCGAGAAGCGGGTCGGTGAGATGATCCACGAGCACGGCGGCATACTGCACGTGCACTGCCACGGCGGGATGCGGCCGGTGCTCAGGATGTTCGCGGAGCTGGGCGCGGACTGTCTGCACCCGATGGAGGGGCCGCCCATGGGGGACATCACCCTGAGTGAGGCCAAGGCGCTGATCGACGGCAGAATCTGCCTTGAGGGGAACATGCAGATCGGGGATCTGTATGCGCTCTCGGCGGACGACGTTGCGGCGAGGACGAGGAGCATCATTGACGAGGGAGCCCCCGGCGGTGGCTTCATCTTCGGGGTGTGTGCGTCACCGTACGCCCCCGTACTCGATCAGCACGTGGTGCAGAACTACGTGACCATGATCGAGACGGCGGCGGAATACGGAGCGGGGATGGCGAGCACGTGATGCGGCCCGGAGCGGCGGCTGAGTCAGCGGCGTGCGAAGGCGTACCGTCGCGCGTAGCGGGGGGCGTCGAGACGACTGATGACGACGCGACCGTGTTGTCTCGATGCGTGGACGAAGCGGGCATCGCCGATGTAGATGCCGGTGTGGTCGATGGGACCGGTTCCTGTGCGGAAGTAGAGGCGGTCGCCCGGGCACAGCTGCGTCGCCAATACCGGACGCCCCACCCCTGCCTGGGATCGCGCGGCCCGAGGGAGCGCCGTGCCGCATCTGGCGAACACCACTCGGACGAATCCGGAGCAGTCCACGCCGCGTCTACTCCCGCCTCCCCACACGTACGGGGTTCCCAGGTGGCGT
>JASFTE010000308.1:0-6156 GCA_050114035.1 Armatimonadota bacterium
GCCTGCTTTGTGGGGAATCGTCACGTTCACGCCCGGCATGCCGAGCGCGCGCACGGCCATCACGGCGGTGCTGAGCTGCTCCGGGGAGACTTCGAAGGGCACATAGATGAAATCCAGGCCCAGCGCGGCGAAGGCGGCGTTGTGCATCGGCGGCGAGCACGAGTGACGCACCGGCGCACCGAAGACTCCCACGACCCGCGTCGTGCCCTTCACCATCATGCCTGCCGCTCCTCCTGGGCCTGAGATTGGCCCGCGGCCGGAGAACCGACTGCGGCACTCTCCGGGAACATCCCCCGCCGCCGCAGCAGCCACAGCGCCACGCGCTCGACGATGCGCACCACCTTGGTGGCCACGAACTCGCTTCGGCTCATAGGCGCCACGAACACGGTGTAGAGCCCGCTGCGGTTCCCGCCCAGGACGTCACTGAAGATCTGATCGCCGATGGCCGCCGTGGCCTCCGGCGGCGTGCCGAGTATCTCCAGCCCTCTCCGGAATCCCGGGCCGAAGGGCTTCAGACCTGGCCGGGCCGAGGCCGGCATCCGCAACCGTTCACTGAGCTCAGCGACCCGCTGGAACTTGGAGGAATTGGAGATGATGCAGAGCTCCAGGCCGGCCGCGCGTGCCCGATCGAGCCACGCCAGGATGTCGTCGCTCACCTCGAGCGACCGCCACGACGTGATGGTGTTGTCCAGGTCCAGTACGAGACCCCGGATCCCCTCAGCCTTCAGGGCGTTGATGTCAACATCCGCCAGCGATGGCGCCACAACCCGCGGCGCAAGGCTTCTCAGCCAACCTATTGTACTCCCTCCGTGTTGCCGCGGCTTCCCATGGGCCTACCTCACGGCTTCGCCGGCGCATCCCGCACATCGTCCACCAAGACGTCCTCCGTACCGTCCGACACCGCCACCTTCACATTCACAACGCCCAGGGGGTCTGCGTCAACGAACTCTATCCGCACGTCGGGCGCCGCTGCTTCAGCCGGGTACAGCAGCGTCGCCAGAACGGCCGGCCCGCTCGCCCGGCAGGCTGCAACGGCCGCCGGATTGGGCTCAACGGTCTGCCCGCCCCGCTTCCAGCCTCGCTTGATGGGCTCATCCTGACCCACCGTCACACCGACGGTCCCGCCGTCTCGCGGTGCGGAGGCAATGAGGAGGTTGGGGCCGTCGCGCCGGGTCCTGATGACGTTCCCATCCGCCGCGGCGGCCGGCGCGTTCAGCATGAACAGCGCCTCGTACAGGTGCTCCCCCGTATCTTCCGGCACAAGTCGGTCGATGACGACCCAGTACCGCCCTCGCACGAACAGCACCGTTCGTGTGTGCGCGACCTTCAGCGCGGCCCCGGGCCCATACCCCGAGTCGTACGTACCCCGGAAGACGACCAGACCGCTGCTCGCCTCGAGCCGATGGGGGAGCGGCTGCTTGGTTGCATACAGTGCCCTCCGGATGCGTCGGTTCTGCCCCTGGTGATCGACGACGACGGTGTTGTGCGCGAGGCTCGAGACCATGAACTTGCGCCACGGCGAGTCGTAGTTGTAGCGGTACGATCCCGGATCCGTGATGAGGTAATCGCCGTAGGCGAAGAGCTCGAAGCTGAGGTTGTCCTCGTGCTGGTGCGCAATGCCGTACGGCCCGGCGTCCACGATCATGAACCGATCCTCGGCCGCCCAGCCGCTCCGCATGACGTACTGGCCGGCATACGGAAACGCGGACACGAGCTCAGTAGGCTCATCGCCCTCCGTGCCTGACGTCGCCAGCCACCGGAAGTCGCCGCGCTCGGGGAAGTCCTGCACGCCCTTGCGGAGCACCGAGCGAGCGTCCCCGTGACCCGAGTCGCCGAAGGCGGCATACCGTCCCGCCACCGACGAGTACAGGTAATAGTGGTACATGCCCTCCAGACGCGCAACGTACTCATCCGGCATCGCCTCGCCGTTCAGCCTCGCCAGCTCGTGCATTGTCCGAAACTGCGACAGCACCCCCGCACCGTACCCCGGCGCCAGCTCCCACTGCACGCCGTCGGGATAGACCTGCTTCCTGAGTTGGTCCCACATCCGCTCCGTGCCGGCCTGCTTCCACTCCGGCCCCTCGGCGAACTCCGGGAACAGCATCCCGGCCGTGAACAGCGCCAGCGTCTCCGCCGTCGTCCAGTTGCTCGTCCGTTCGCCCAGGTGAGAGAACTGCTCCAGATGCCTCGCCATCTCGATGAACGCCTTCAGGAACTCGCACACGACCTGGTCGCCAAAGCTCGCCGACGGCACACAGCGATAGAAGCTGTTCACCCATGAACCCCGCAGGCGAATAGCGATCTCCAGCGTTCGCCACTCGGGCACGGTGTACTTCAGCGGATGGCTGGACCATGCGCTTCGCTTAACGGGGATCGGATGCTTCGTGCGGAAGTCGAGGAACTGCCGGGCCACCTCGGCGGCGTACTTCTCGTCGCCCGTGGACCAGTAGGCCTTGCTGAGCTCCTCCCACCACGGCATCCGCAGGAAACCCATGGACCATTCCTTGTCGAACTCATACTCCGGCGCGTAGGTCGGGTTGCCCAGCCAGTCGATGTCGTCGCCGAAGGCAAAGCCCCGATACACGTGCTGCATGGCCCGGTCGGCCGCCGTCGTGTTGACGCCGTCGGGCCGTGTCGCGTGCTGGGGGCGATCGTGCTGGGAGACGAACCACCTGGGCTCCGTCCGCCGGCGGAAGTGGTCGGCGAGGGCCTTCTTGGCCGCCTCAGTCCCCTGCTTCTCACGCACTTCGAGCACCCGGCCCATCGCCGGATGTTCGCCGTCAAGCGCCGCAAAGAGCTGTTCGTCCGTCAGCGAGTAGCGCTCAACTTCCGGCAGCGGCGGTCTCTGGATGCACATGGCGACGCACCCGATAATGTGCGCGACGTAGATCACAGCGCTGCCCCCCTAAGGACGTCCCCGACGTGCCGCCGCACGCCTACCTGCCCCGAATCCTGGCAATGGCATTCAGGTGGTTCCGAAGCGTTTCCGTGAAGACATGTCCCCCGTCACCGCGGGCCACATAGTAGAGGTAGTCCACGTCCGCGGGCCGCAGTGCCGCCTTGATGCAGTCCAGTCCCGGGTTTGCGATGGGGCCCCGCGGCAGACCGGGGTACTTGTACGTGTTGTACGGCGAGTCTATCTCCAGGTCGCGATACAGCAAGCGCTCCTTGAACACGCCCTGCTGCAGCCACGCATACACCACCGTCGCGTCGCACTCCAGCAGCATCCCCCGAGCCATCCGGTTGTGGTAGACCGCGGAAACCACCGTGCGCTCCTCTGCCAGCATCGTCTCCCGCTCGATGAGGGACGCCAGAGTGACGACCTCCGTCAGACTCAGGGCGCTCGCGGCGATCTCCTCTTCCAGCGGCTTGACCTGGCTCTTGAACTGGTGAAGCAGAGCCAGAATCAGACCCCGGTCCGATATGCCGTACTCCAGCGGGTACGTCTCCGGGAACAGGAAGCCCTCGAGACCACTCGCACCCGGTAGGTCCAGCCCTGCCTCCGCGGCCAACTCGGTACCGCGGACGAGCGTCAGGAAGCGCTGCGCGTCAATGGTGGGGTGCTCCGAGGCCCGCTCGGCGATCTGCTCCGCCGTGAAGCCCTCGGGGATGGTCAGCCGCCACTTGGCCGTGTCGCCCGAGGCGATCTTCTCCGCGATCGCCTTCGGACTCATGTCGGCCGACACGTCGTAATAGCCCGGCTTGAGCTCCGCGCCCAGCCCCCAGATCCGCAGTCCTATCTTGAAGGCCCGCGCATCCCGTATCAGGCCGGCACGCCGCAGGGCCCCGGCCACGCTCCCCCCCGAGGAGCCGTTGGGGACGTGGAAGAGCTGCTGCTCAGTGGCCCCGACGGGCTGCAGAGCGCTTCGCAGCCACAGGCCCGCGCCGAGCCCGCCGCCAGCCAGCAGCAGTACCATAATCGCGATGGGGAGCTTCCAGCGTGACATGAAGTGCTCGCAGACTGCTCCGCGCCACCTTGTGACGCGGTGGGCCCGCCAGAAGTGTGTCTGGCTCAGCCGTTCGCGTTTCTGTGGGCGTCGAGGTAGCCCTGGAGGATGATACTCGCGGCGAGCTTGTCTACGACGCCGCGCTGGGAACGCTCGTCCTCGCCCGCGGCCTGCATGCGCCTCCGGGCCTCCGCCGTGCTCAGCCGCTCATCCCACGTGACCACGGGCACGGGGAGCGCCTCCGTCAGCGTCTGCACGAACTCCGTCATGCACTGGTGCGCCGGGCCCTCCATGCCGCTCAAGCTCACGGGCATCCCCACCACCACCATCTCGGCCTCGTGGTTCTCAATGAGACCCCTGAGACGATCCAGATCATCTGCGTCCGCCTCTCGCTCCAGAACCAGCAGCGGCTGCGCCGTCACGCCGAGTGGATCGCTGAGAGCCACCCCGATACGCGCCTGGCCCACGTCGAGGCCTATGATGCGCGAGTATCTCTCCGTTGACGCCAGGGAACGCACCCTCCGCCGACCGGATCAGCCGCCGAGCTGCTCCTCGAGGATCTGCGGCGCTCTACCCAACGCTTCGTCCAGCTTGCTCGCATCCTTCGCGCCGGCCTGGGCAAAGGTCGGCTTCCCGCCGCCGCGCCCGTCACAGGCCGACGCCGCCTCGGCAACGAGCTTGCCCGCGTGTGCGCCGCGCGCCACGGCAGCGTCCGAGGCCTTGGCGACGAGCCGCACCGCGCCGTCGGTAACGGTGGCAAGCAATACCACGCCGGATTGGAGCTTCTCCACCACCCGGTCGGCCGCCGTGCGCAGCGCGTCCATGTCCACCTCGGGCACATGCGCCGCAACCAACGGGACGTCGCCCACTGTGGCGACTCCGGCAACCAGCTCGCCGATGTCCAGCGCCGGCGCCGCCTGCCGCGCCTGCTGAGCGCTCTTCCGCAGATCGGCCATCGTCTGCTGCTGCGCCTCGATGCGCTCCACGAGCTGATCGGGCGGGCAGTTCAGCAATGTAGCCGCCGCTGCCAGCAGCTCGGCATCCATTCGCGTCCGCTCCGCCGCCACGAGCCCGCTGATGGCCCGTATGCGCCGCGTCCCTGCGGCCACGCTGCTCTCACCCATGATGCGCACGAGGCCGATCTCGCCGGTGCGATGCACGTGCGTCCCCCCGCACAGCTCCGTGCTGAAGTCCCCGACCTTCAGCACCCGCACGTCATCGGCGTACTTCTCGCCGAACAGCGCAATCGCCCCTGCCGCGATGGCCTCGTCGTAGGCCATCACCTCCGCCTCGACCGCGACGTCCGCCACCACGTGCGCATTCACCCGCTGCTCGATCTCCGCCAGGGCCGCACCATCGACAGCCTCGAAGTGCGTGAAGTCGAAAGTCAGGTGATCGTCCCGCACGACCGACCCCGACTGCAATGCATGCTCTCCCAGCACCTCCCGCAGCGCGTGGTGCAGCAGATGCGTCGCCGTGTGGTTCCGCGCGATGGCAGCTCGTCGGTCGGCGTCTACACGCGCCGTCACCGTGTCGCCGACCCGAAGCGTCCCCCGCACGACCGTGCCCTTGTGCACGCTCAGCGTCTCCCGCCACGGATACGCGGCCGCCACCCGCACCTCCGTGTCGTCCGATGCCAGCGCGCCCACGTCGCCGGCCTGCCCGCCGCGCTCCGCATAGAACGGCGTCGTATCGAGCACGATCTCCAGCGTCTCGCCCTCGCTGCCCTGCTCCACCGGCTCGTCGTCCCTCAGCAGCGCCAGCACCTTCGCCTCAGATTCCAGCGTCTCGTATCCGACAAAGATCGTCGCTGGGAGCTCGAGCGTGGCAGAGACCTCGCCGTGGTCCCGCAGCCCCGCCATGCTGGCGCTGATGGCGGCGTGCTCTTCCATCGCCGCCTCAAAGCCCGCCTCATCCACCTCGATGCCCCGCTCCGCGGCGAGTTCCTGCGTCATCTCGACCGGGAAGCCGTACGTCGCATACAGCTCGAAGGCGTCCGTCCCCGGCAGCCGATCCTCTCCGCTTCGCCTAACGCGATCCAGCACGTCCCCCAGCAGCTCCATCCCGCGATCGAGCGTCTGCCCGAAGCGCTCCTCCTCGCCCTTGATCACCCGAACGGCGAATTCTGCCCGGCTGTTCAACTCGGGATACGTCTCGCCCATGGTGCGCCCGAGCAGCGGCACCGCCTTGTGGATGAATGGCTCGTCCA
>JASFTE010000309.1:0-6144 GCA_050114035.1 Armatimonadota bacterium
CCACCGCGCAGGTGACGAACTGCCCGGAGGCGGAGCCGTATGTGAATCGGCCGTATCGCGAGGGCTGGACGCTCTGATGACGTGACAGGGGGCCGGACAATGGCCAGGCACGTGAATCGTCGCAAGATGCTGCGAGATACGATGCTGGCGGGTGTGGGCGTCTGGGCGATGGGGCGCAATGCGTGGGCGGAGAACGGTTCGCCGGGAGGACGCCAGGGGCGTCCTCTCGACAAGCTCGACATCGCCTGCGTCGGCGTCGGCCACCGGGGCAGAGACAACCTCAACAGCGTTCGCAGCGAGAACATCGTCGCGCTGTGCGATGTGGACGACGAGCGGGCGGGCGACGCGTATGAGAAGTTCCCGAAGGCGAAGAAGTACTACGACTTCCGGAGGATGCTGGATGAGGTGGGGAGCCAGATCGACGCGGTGGTGGTGAGCACTCCGGACCACACGCATGCCGTGGCCGCCGCCATGGCGATGAAGATGGGGAAGCACTGCTACTGTGAGAAGCCGCTGACCAATGCGCCGGGCGAGTCGCGTGTGCTGACCCAGCTCGCGGCGAAGCACAAGCTGGTCACGCAGTTGGGCACGCAGCATCACGCCAAGAGCCACTTTCGCCGAGTGGTCGAGATCATTCGCTCCGGCGCCATCGGCCCCGTGAGCCGCGTGCACGTGTGGATGGCGGGGTCCCGAGGCATGCCCCCCATCCCGACGGACACGCCTCCGGTTCCCGCGCACCTGAAGTGGGACCTGTGGCTCGGCCCGGCGCGGTATCGGCCCTATCATCCGGACTACGTTCCGTACAAGTGGCGCTTCTGGTGGGACTTCGGCACTGGCGAGACGGGCAACAACGGCTGTCACATGCTGGATCTGCCCTTCTGGGCTCTGGAGCTGCGCTACCCCACGCTCATCGAAGCCAAGGGCCCGCCGCCGCACCCGCAGACCTCGCCGAAATCAATGCGAGTGCGGTATCGCTTCCCCGCGCGCGGCGACCTGCCGCCCGTGATGCTGTACTGGACGCACGGCCCCGTCGCCGCGCAGGTATCGCAGCACGAGGACCCGAAGCGGTGGGCGACCGGGATGCTGTTCATCGGCGACAAGGGCATGCTGCTGGTGAATTACTCCAGGTGGAAGCTGCTGCCGGAGAAGGACTTCGCCGACTTCGAGCTGCCGGAGCAGACGATCCCGGACTCCATCGGCCATCACAGGGAGTGGATCGCCGCCTGCAAGGAGGGCACGCAGCCCACGTGCCACTTCGGCTACTCCGGCGCGCTGAGCGAGACGGTGCTGCTGGGCAACGTGGCATACCGTGTGGGGCAGACACTGGAATGCGAGGCCGCCACCGGGCAGGTAACCAATTGCCCCGAGGCGGAGCCTTACATCAACCGGCCATACCGCGAGGGATGGGCGCTGTGAGAAGACTGCGAAAACTAGGGACAGGCACCGATTTCTCGCCGCAGCCCTGGAAGTGTAAGGGTGAGAAATCGGTGCCTGTCCCTAGTTTTCGCGTGATGGGGGACACAACATGCTGAGATCGCTGCAAGCGAACATCGCCGGTCTGTTGGCACTCATGCTCGTACTCGGTGTGGCATCGCCGTGCGCCGCCGAGGATTGGCTGCAGTTCAAGTACGACTGTGGGCACTCGGGGAACGCGCCGGGCAGGGACGTGACGCCGCCGCTCGGTCTGGTGGGCGCGATTCCCCTGACCGATGCGATACTCACCGCGCCGGTCATCGCCGACGGGCGCATCTACGCCGTAGACGGCTCCGGCGTGGCCTTCTGCATCGACGCGGCGACGCTCCGCGTCATCTGGAAGGTCGCAACGCGCGGCGGCAACGCGAACTGCAACAACGTCTCCTCGCCGGCCATCGCCGGGGACTACCTGCACTTCGGCACCATGGTCGGTTCGTACTACGTGCTGGCGCTGTCCGACGGCGCCGTGGTCAAGGAGATCCGCTGCGGCGATCCGGTCTTCAGCACGCCGGTGGTCGGCGAGGACAGAGTCTACTTTGCCACGCTCGGGTCACGCGTGTACGCGCTGGAGCCGAACGGCACGGTGTGCTGGACGTGGGACTATGTCAAGGAGCGGCTGGACTTCGACGGCGATCGGTGGAGCGGCGCGGACTGGCTCAAGCACAAGGAGGGCCGGGCGACGTGGCGGGATCAGTTCCTGTGCTCGCGGAACGTGGCGCTGCATGAAAGAACAGTCGTGGTGCCGGCAGGCGGAGAGACGGTCTGGCTGCGGGACGCGGGGGACAAGGCGGAGCTGCGTGCGATTGGCCTGGTGCCCCCGGTCGCGGGCCGGGAGCCGCCGGCGACGTTCGGCCTCAGTGTGGGCGAGGACGGCGC
Organism: Armatimonadota bacterium; assembly: GCA_050114035.1. Taxonomy (GTDB): domain Bacteria; phylum Armatimonadota; class Zipacnadia; order JAUWAU01; family JAUWAU01; genus JAUWAU01. The sequence goes on from JASFTE010000309.1 coordinate 2,350, forward strand.
CGTGTATCGGCAGTGGCACCGGCGCGACAACGCGGGCCGGGTGGAGATCATGCGGCTCCGCGATGGCGAGGTGGCGACGGACTTCGTGCCCGGCACCGAGACGGCCATCAACCTGCCCGGGCTGCTGAGCTTCTGCTCGGTGAGCATGCGCGGCGAGGACGTGTACCGCTGCCGGCCGGAGAAGGGCTTCGGCCTCTGCCGGCATTCCGCGGGACGGGAGCAGCCTGAGTATCTGGGCGGCTACCCGTCCGTGTCGCCGCCGGTCCTGCTTCGCGATGAGGCCGTGTACGGCGGCCTGGACGGCAGCCTCTACGTCGCCCCGCTGTCCGGCGGCGGGAAGGCGTGGTCGTTCGAGACCGCCTTCGGCAAGGCCATCGGCGCGCCGGCCGCGGTGTGCGACGGGCGCATCTACTTCGGCTGCGAGGACGGATACCTGTACGTGCTTGGCCCCGGCGGCGAGGCGCCGCCGCCCTCGAGGGATCTCCGATTGTCGCGGATCCGGAGTCCACTGAAGGGCAGGCTTGCCGGTGCGCGATACGACTGGTTCACGAACTTCGGGAACTTCGCCAACACCAATGCGAACGACCAGGGCATACGGCCGCCCTTCGGGCTCAAGTGGATCCGCCGGTACAAGGGCACGTTCAAGCACATTCCCGTGTGCGGCGGCGGGCGGGTGTACACGCACACGGCCGAGGGGCAGATCGTCGCCGTGGAGCAGGACACCGGTCGGCTGCTGTGGCGCCGGTACTGGCCGGGAGTGTACATCTCGTTCACGGCGCCGCTGTACTACAAGGAACGGCTGCTGGTGCCCCAGGCCGGGATGAAGGGGTCACGTCTGCGCTGCCTCGACGCGGCCACGGGGGAGCTGCTGTGGGCGGCTCCCTTCACGGGATCGCCGAGCTGGAGCCGGCAGGCGCCGCCGGTGGTGCACAGGGAGCTGGCCATCTACATGTTCGGCTCGGGGAAGTACGCGGTGCAGGGCACGGAGAAGGCCTTCGTCCACAAGGGCGACCCGGTGCCGGTGCGGGACGACACGGAGATCATGAGCTGGATCTACAGTCACAACAACCCCTACTATCCCCAGGATAACAAGCCGCTGATTCGGGCGTGGGACATGGCCACGGGGAGGATGGTGTGGGAGCGCGACTTCTCGGAGCTCGGCTCGGGCGGTAACGATTCCGGCGTGTGCCTTCTGGGCGATACGCTCTACTACTCCACGTTCTTCGGCTATGCGGCAACGGCACGAAGGCGCGGGCTTCCCGCGGCCACCGGTGTCACGGCGGCGCTGGACCCGAGGACCGGAGAGGTGCTCTGGACGAACACGGACTACTCGGTCACGGCCGGCTGCACCATCTCCGGGGAAGATGGGCGGCTGTACATCGGCGGCTACAACAAGCCGAACGAGACGACGAACGACCGGCACGTCTGGTGCCTGGACGCGGGGGACGGGTCGCTGATCTGGGAGTCCGAGCCGCTGCCGGCGGCCATCAATGTGGTGACGGTGGGCGGGGATTTCGTCTTCACGAATGCGTACGGCAAGGACGGCTACATGATCGACAAGGGGACGGGCAAGATCATCGGCCAGTTCAACAAGGGCTACGCTTGCACGCGATTCACGCTGTCGGGGTCGTACCTGATGGGCGCGAACATGGATGTCATCGATCTGTCCGACGAATCCCGGCTCCTGTCGTCCGGCCCATGCGTGGACGTGCGGGAATGCGTCGGCGGCAGCGTCTCCAACGGGCGGATCTTCTATACGGCGCAGGCCAGCGGCCTGCAGACATCCCAGGTGTGCGGCGAGGAGGCCGAATCGTGGGTGGCTCCGTGGCAGGCGACTGCTCGGTGAGGCGGGCCAGTGGGATGCCGCGGCGAGTGCTTGGCCTTGCGGCTCTGCCGACGTCGTCTGCCTCGGTGGCGATTGCTGCTCAACTCCTCGCAGCCCAATGTAGGGGGTCATCGGAGAGGATTCGAGCAGCGCACGGCGGAGGAGTTCGCCGTGAATTACGTCCGAACGTACCTCCACATGGCGAAGGTCAGGAAACGACGCGTATGACTCCCGCGCTGCCTTCCTCCGCGTGACCGATGCGAGTGGCCGCCGCCACGCCCGCTTCGTGCAGCGCGGCCAGCAGTTCCTCCGCGCGAGCCTCGTCCACTGCGATAGCGAGGCCTCCGGACGTCTGCGGATCGCAGAACACGGAGAACAGATCGTCCGAGACCTCTCCGGCGACCTCCGTGAAGCCCTCACAGTGGTCGCGGATGTGCGCGAGGCCCTCCGGGAAGAGGAACTGCTCGGCCAGGTCCACCGCGCCGGTGACGAGGGGAACGGCTCCGGCCGAGACGACCATGGTCACGCCGCCGGCCGCGGCCATCTCGTGGAGGTGACCCAGCAGGCCGAAGCCGGTTACGTCGGTGCACGCGGTCACGCCCACGCGCTGCATGCATTCGGAGGCGCTTCTGTTGAGCTGGGTCATGAGGGCGATGGCCTCGGCGAGGCTCTCGTCGCTCGCCGCATCCGCCCGGGCCGCAGTCGTGATGATCCCGACGCCGATTGGCTTGGTCAGCACGAGTGCATCGCCGGGCTTGGCCCCGGCATTCGTGATGACGTCCGCCGGCGAGACTTGCCCGTGGATGACCATTCCGTACTTCAGCTCGGGCTCGTCGATGGTGTGGCCACCGGCGACGGCAATGTCGGCCTCCGCGGCCTTGTCTTGCCCGCCCTGCAATATGCGCACGAGTATGTCCTGGTCGAGGACCTCGTGGGGAAAGCCGACCACGTTGAGGGCATACAGCGGCTCGGCCCCCATGGCATAGATGTCGCTGAGGGCGTTGGCCGCCGCAATCTGGCCGAAGACGTACGGGTCATCAACGATGGGCGTGAACACGTCCACGGACGAGACGAGGGCCAGATCGTCCGACACCCGATATACGGCTGCATCGTCCGCGGTGTTGCCGCCCACGAGCAGCGCCGGGTCAGTGGCCTCCGGCAGTTCGCGCAGCACCTGCGCAAGGGCTGCCGGGTTCATTTTGGATGCTCACCCGGCACAGCGAACGAGGTGAGTGAGGCGTGTCGTGGCCATGGGAATCGCTCGCGGTCAGCCAGTGGTGGGGTGTGCACTACCGGCACTGTGTCGCACCGGACGACGCGCGCGGCCCAATTCGCCGGTCACTGGCGACTAGGTGCTGCCGTCTCGCTGAAACAGGCGCTTCGCTTCCTCGGACAGGGGGACGCCCCGCCCCATGGTGCGCAGCGCGGTCCTGGCGGCCTGGACGACCTGCGCATCCTGCCCCCCGGAGGTGATCACTTGCCGCAGCTCGGACTCGGCCTCCGTCCCGCCGAGTCGGCCGACGGAGCGCACCGCGGCCCACCGCACGTCCACATCGGCGTCTTTGAAGCGCTCGGCGAGTGCGGACACCGCTTTGCTGCTCGCCAGGTCCCCCAGGTGGCGCGCGGCTGCCGCGCGCACCTCGGAGCTCTCTGGATCGCCGAGTGCATCTATGAGTGTCGGCACGGCCGCGGCGTCCCCAAACCATCCCAGCGCCTCGACGGCATACCGGCGCACCGCAGAGGACGTATCGTTGACCGCCGCTTCAGACAGAGCAGCGAAGGCCTCTGGGGACGGCGGAAGCAGTATGAGCGCCGAGGCAGCGCGCTTCCGGACGTGCCTGTCAACGTCCTGGAGCGCCTTGGCCAGCGGCGCCGCGGCGCGAGAATCGCCTATGAGCCCGAGCGCCTGTGCGGCCGCCTCCCGCACCCAGGCGCTGGCGTCGGACAAGGCCTCTATGAGCGCCTCCACC
>JASFTE010000310.1:0-6121 GCA_050114035.1 Armatimonadota bacterium
GTCACTCACGGTGCAGTTGGAGGCCATGCGGTTGACGATGGCGCCGCCCTTGTCGGCCGAGTTCGCGGTGAAGGTGCAGTTGGTCAATGTGGCAGAGGCGTCGTCGAAATTGTACATGGCTCCGCCCTCGCGGGCGGAGTTGCCGGTGAAGATGCAGTTGGCAACGGTGGGGGAGAAGCCACTGCCGGCGAGGACGCCTGGGCCCCCGCCTGCCCGAGGAGGGCCCGGGCGACGGGTCATGCGGAAGGACGTATCGTAGTTCACCATCCCCCCGCCCTTGCTGCTGTATCCCTCTCCGTCGGCGTTCCCGCCGGTGATCGTGAACCCGTCTATGGCCGCGTCATCGGTACCCGTGACCACGTGGTAGGAGTTGTCGCTGGGATCGCCGGGTGTGCCGATGTCGCCGCTGAGTACCGTGACGTGCGTGGCCCAATCCCGCTGGTCGCGCGCCGTCTCCGCCCCGCGGAACCCGCCGTAGATGGCAACGCCGGGCTTCAGCTCGAATGACACGCTCCGGTCGGTGGTCGAGGTGGGCTTGTACGTCGCCTCGGCGACCCATACCTCGCCGCCGCCCGCATCATGCGCCGCATTGAGGCCTTCGTGCACCGTCCTGTATGCCGTGGCCCACGATTCTCCGTCCCATGGGCCCGCGGCATTGTCGATGTCCACGTAGACCACTGCGCGTGCCGGAGCCACCATCCCAAGCAGTAGCGAGAGAGCGGCAATCCCGGCCGGCCATCCCAGTGCACCGTCGCCCATGGCTGCCTCCATGTTGGCCAAGGGCCGCCGCGACGGCTCGCGGCGGCCCTCCCCGGCCACTCCCTTTCCCCCGCTCAGACCTCGAGGCTGATGCGGCTGATGTTGGCGAGGTCGGCCTCGCCAAGGCCCAACTCCGCGGCGCGGGTCGATGGCCTGTGGCTGACCCGGATGGCGGGGGGGCTCAGCGCTTCTTCATGGTCACGCCGACGCCCGAGGTGGACATGTGCAGGAAGATCGTCTCGAGCTCCGGGTTCGTCGTGATGGCCTCGAGGTACTTCGGATCCGCCTGGCGCTGGGTCATGTTGTGGGCGACAATGAGCCCGCCCGGACGCACCAGCGGCAGGAGCTTGTTCAGGTAGTCAATGTAGCCGGTCTTGTCCGCGTCGAGGAAGACGAGGTCGATGGGGTCCTTGATCCTCGTGACCGTCTCGTGCGCGTCGCCCATGACGAGCGTCACAATGTCCTCCACGCCGGCGCGCTTGAAGTTCTCCCGGGCCAGCGAGGCCCGCCCCTCGTCGATCTCGTGCGTGGTGAGCTTGCCGTCCGTGGTCCGCAGGGCCAGACAGAACCAGATGCCCGAGTACCCGTTGGAGGTGCCGAGCTCCACCACGTGCGTGGCGCCCATGGACTCGGTGAGGAGGCGCAGCAGCCTGCCATCCGCCACCGGAACGTTCATCATCCCCCGGCGCTGGTTCTCATCCATGTCGTCGAGGACGTCGAGTATCTTCTTCTCCGCGTCGTCCTTGCCCGCAATGGGGCTCTCGAACACGACCGCCTCACGCGCGCCTCCCCCGGGCGGTCCTCCTCTGCCCGGTCGTCGCTGGGCGGCGGCGATATACACGGCTCCCACGAGCACGGCTCCCATGGCGATGCACAGCATGGTCCTTCTCAGCATCATCCCACTCCTTTCCAAATGCAGACCGGTGAGACATCCGGCCGCTGGGTCCCAGCGCCCCGTGATGGGGTCCCGGGGCACTGACAGCCATGATGTGTAGCTGTTTGTGGCCCGGGGCGCAAGCTTCCTCCCAACGCCTAGCGGCCTCGCCCGCCTCCGGGCCCACGCCTGTCTCCGCCTCCGGGCCCACGCCCGCCGAACCCGCCTCTCATGCCGCTAGAGCCTCCGGAGCCGCGTCCGCCGAACCTGCCGCCAAAGCGCCGCATCATCTCCTCGCGGCTCATGCCACCGGGGCCGAACCCGGGTCGCCGGAAGCCTGGCCCCGGCCCGCCCTCCGCCGTCCCGGCAGACGCAGCCGTGCCTGAGGGCCGGCTGGGAGTAGCACGCGCCTCCGCGCCCTCGTCCGGGACCTTCTTGGCGCCCAGCTCTATCGTGTACGTCTCATCTGCCTGCGCCAGTATAGCGCGCTTGGCCTCGATGGAGGCTACGCGCAGGCCGAAGGCCTCGTCGCCCACGCCGGCATAGACCGAGACGTCGCGTCTGATGTCCTTGATGAGCGCCATGAGCCCGGCGTTGCTCTCCACCACGCCCGTCATCGCCAGGTCCGCGGTAGGGTCGCGGCGGGGAGGAGTGGACGGGACCCTACTCGTGCCGGTGGCCGATGGCATGTCCATCGGGACGGCCAGCGCCACATTCTCCCGCGGCTCGGACAACAGCGGGCTGAATACGTTCCTCTCGGTCACGACGAAGTAGTGCTCGAGCGACGGCTCGACGGTCGCCTCCAGCCGTTCGCTGGTCGCGGCGGCAGCCGGATCGCGAATCGGCTTCACGAGCTGCGCGCCGTGTTTCTCTCTACCGATGAAGTGAACGCCCAGAGCCGCCGAGCAGGCAACGATGGCCAGCACGGAGAGTCCGACAATCAGCGTGCGCCGATCGGTGCGCATCATCCCTCGCCCTCCTCGTTGGCTGTCCCAGCCGAGTGTGCCCCATCAGCCGCTCCGCCGTCCGCGCGGATCTGTCGCTGCAGCTCTGCCATGTCACTGACTGCCTGGCCGACGAGCTCCCATCTCGGGAGGAGAGTCGAACCGTTCGTGCGTTCGCCGGCCTGCATCCGAGCCTGGATTCGCCGTGTCAGTCCTCGCCCCGACCGCCGCCGCGGCCCCCGGGGCCCCCGCCGGGGCCGCCGCCACCCGGCCTCCCGCGCCCCCCGCCCCTCATTCCCCTGAAGCCGCGCATTCCGTTGTCCAGCGCGCCGCTGGAGAGCAGCAGCGCGTGCAGCTTCGGCTTCTTGGCCAGGTCGAGCTTCGCCCGCAGCTCCTTCTCCATGTGCGGGAGCTGCGACAACGCCGTTCGCATCGCCGTATGGTACTGGCTGACGGCCTGCTTGGCCTGAGCGTCCGTGGCGGCCTCGCCGGCGGCCTCGCGCAGGCCCCCGAATGCCTCCCGCAGCGTGCCCATAAGCTCGCGCTGCTTCGTTCTGTGCGCCTCGATGGCCTCGACGTCGGCGGGCGTCGCTCCCGCGGCCACGAGCCGCGCTGCCAGGGCCTCCTCACGCGCAGCACGCTCTGCCTCCCGGTCGCCCCCGCCGCGCGGGCCCCGGGGCTGTCCATCCTCGTCATCGTCTTCATCCTCGTCACCTTCCTCATCCTCGTCCCCCTCGTTATCCTCATCGTCGCCGTCACCCTCATCACCGCGCTCGTCGGCTTCGTCATCTCCCGGCTCTTCAGGTGCGTCGCTGTCGGCCGGCGCGTCGGGGGCTCTCGGGCGGCCGCCGTCGGCGTTCGTGACGCCGGTGGGCGTCTCGTCCACGTCCCCCCCGCGGTCACAGCCGGCCAGTACTCCCGCGACGACCAGGATCGCCACGGCCGCAAGGGCTACACGCGTCCTGTGCGCCATAGATCGCCCTCCTTGCTGCAGTGCGCCACGGCACTGACGGCAAAGAGCCGGGGATCGGCGACGCCGCGTGGCGGCGGCCGATCCCCGCGCATCTCCGTGCCGTGCCTCGGCGTACTACCTACCGCGGGGGGGCTCCGCCCCCGCCGCGCGCTCCGCCACGGCCTCCGCCAGCGCCACCACGGCCGGCCGCTCCAGCGGCGCCGCGCCCGCCCCGGAAGCCGCCGCGCATTCCGCCACCACGCATGCCGTTGTCGAGTGTGCCCATCATGAGCAGCATGGCATGCAGCTTGGGCTTGGCAGCCAGATTCAGCTTCGTCTTCAGGTCGGCCTCGGCCTTGGCCAGTGCATCGAGCGCCGTCTTCATGGCCGCCTCGTAGACGGCCACGGCGTCCTTGGCCTGTGCGTCCGTCGCCTCCGCTCCGGCCGCCTCCCGCAGGGCGCCCATGGCCTGCATGAGCGGCTGCATGATCTCTCGCTGCTTCGTCCTGTACGCCTCGATGGCCTGGACGTCCTCGGGCGTGGCTCCGGCACCCACAAGTCGCTCACGCAGCATCGCGGCAAAGTCAGGCCTGCCCGCGCCGCCGGGGCGTGCGCCGCCCGGTGCTCCGCCCCCCCGTGGCGCTCGCGCCTGCGCGATCTGGACACGCGCCGACTCGTCGCCCGGATCGGTCTGGGCGACCGCCAGCACGGCGGCAGTGGCGAGCACCACTGCGCCAATCGTCGCGTAAACTACTAGGTCCCTTGCCCTCATCCGTCGTCCTCCTTAGCGTGTCTGATGTCGGGACTTCCCTCAGCCCCGTTTCGGCCGGCGTTCACCTCCATAGTGGTCGCCTCGTCGGAGAGGTTACACGTGAGGGTGCCGGATACCTCGTTCTTCATGTGATCCACCGAGTCCTGATTCGAATGTAACCCTTCGGCGTCCCTGGCCACTACCCAGTTGTACGAGAGGTGACGTTCATGCGTCAGCGCAGGTTGTCTCGATTGCCCGGGGTGGCCGTTCTGCTACTTGTGGGTGTCCCGGCGTTGCCCGTGGCCGCCGACGACTTCCCCCTCCGATTCCTCGACGAGCCGGCCGCAGGCGGATACAGCGTTCTCTGCCCTGTCACGGTAGATGGTGACGGGGAGCTTCGCATCGCCTTCGACGCGACGGAGACGGCGAAGATGTCCTACCTTCGCATCGCCGGCGGCAGCGCCGCCCTCTACCACGTGGCCGATGCCGCGGCGGAACGTGTCGGAGCCCCGCGGCCCTTCGGTGCCACGGGCGATGTGGAGATCACCGTCCAGCGGCGCGCGGGCCGCGTGCGAGTGATCGCGGCCGGTGAGGTGCTGCTCGACGTCCCCTGGGATGCGCCCATCGGCGGCAAGGTGGGCGTCGGCAGCCGAGGGGCTCTTGCGGCGGGCGAGCCGCTGCTGCAGCGTGTGCCGGAGCCCGTGTTCGAGGACGACTTCACTCGGGATGCGGGCGAGATGGGAGAGTGGGAGACGGTCGGCGGGGGCTTCCGCAACACCGTCGTGCAGGCCGAGGGCGCCGAGCCGGAGCGCAGCGCCAACCCCTTCTCCCTCCACGTGCAGGGCGACGGCGAATCTCTGGCGACGAGCGGTTACTGGTTCTGGGACTCCTACCACACCTCGGCGAGCGTGAAGCCGCGGGATGCCAGGGAGGTGGGGCTTTGCGCCTACGTGCAGGATGCGGCGAGCTACCTGGCACTGCGCTGGCGTGCCGGCGGCGATGCTGAGCCCGGCGCCCGCCGGATCGTGCTGGTGCGGGGCGGTGAGGAGCGCATCCTCGCCGAGGCGGCCGGCGGCTTCGAGCCCGAGCAATGGTACCGTCTCGAGCTGCGGGTGGTGCCCGGCCGAGTGGAGGCGCTCATTGACCGCTATCCGGCGCTGGCCGCCGATACGACCGCCTTCGGGCAGGGCGGGATTGGGCTGTGGACGCGGGGAGGCGAGGCGGTCTTCGACGATGCGCGGGTGGCGGCGCCGGACGCCCTGGACATCCACGGCCCGCGGATCAACCCCGTGTTCGTGGCCGACAGGACCATGACCGAGAACGAGGTCTTCGTGTCTCGCGGCTTCTGGCGGCGCGGGCGCCGGCCCGGGGAGTATTGGCACTGGGGTGAGTTCTTCGATGACGCCACGGTGGCGGTCCCGGTGGAGCTGCTCCAGGCAGAGGCGCTGGGGGTGCTGCTGCGTTCCGATGCGACCGACACCGTCACGGGATACCGGGTCAGGGCATCGGCCGCCAACGGACGCGTGACGCTCGATGCGGCGCGCAACGGCGACCGGGTGGCCGGCGTGACGGAGCCTCTGGACGGGGAGCACCCGCTCCTGTTCGCCGTTCGCGGCGACACGCTGACCGTCTCCCAGGGCCGGCGGATCCTGCTGCCCTACACCGATGCCGAGCCCATCCTGGGGCGCAGCGTCGCTTTGCTCAACGCGCCGCCAGCGGCCGTGGACCTGGTGACCATCACGTCCGATCACTTCCGGGACTACCCCTTTGCCTCCGGCCCAACCGACTGGTTTGCCGCCAAGGGCACGTGGGACCTGACGACCCGGTGGCCCTGCGAGCTG
>JASFTE010000311.1:0-6118 GCA_050114035.1 Armatimonadota bacterium
CGTCCGGGTAGGCCCGCGACTCGTAGCTCCACGCCCGGCGCGCGTTCACCAGGAACTGGTCGTACTCCTTGCGCTGCAGCGACTTGTCGGCCTCGTTCAGATAGTACTCGGCCGTGTCGTGCAGACTGTTGATGCGGCTGTTGCGGATGCCCTTATCCTCCAGCACGCCGGCCCGATGGTCGTCCACCTTCCACATGTCCCACGCGGCCCGGTACGGCGTTGCGGGAATGCTCGGGTAGTCGTCCACCAGGTACCCGCGCCCCTCGGCCGCGCGCCGGCACTCCTTCGCGTGCTGCAGCCCCTCGCGCCAGTTGGCATCGGTGGAGTTCAGCAGCACGAACCGCAGCCCCAGGACGCTCGCGCCCATGGTCACCTTCAAGCGCGTCCCGGGCCTGGCGTACACCACGGCCACGGGCTCGTAGTACGAGACCCACTGCTGCGGCGGCAGTGGCAGGCACGTCCCGTACTCCTGCGGCTCCGCCTCCGACGCGGCGTCGTACACGTGCATCTGGGACAGGAAAGTGAAGAAGCGCTGATCCACCATGTCGAAGATGGTCATGCCCAGGCACTCGAACATGACCACGGTGACCGGCTTCTCCATCATGTCCATGGGGATCTCGATGGGGTATGTCTTGTCTCCGGTGCGCCCCAGGTCGGGCGCGTAGGACACGTGGCCGTCCAGCGGGTCCAGCAGGTACCCCTCCACACGGACCGTTCCCCGCACGGCGCGAGTGTTGGGCAGACCCAGCAGCGACAGCTTCCCATCGTCCCCAACCTGATCCATGACCTCGCAGCGCACACCCATCGCCGTCTTGAAGTTCGCCCGGGCCACGGCCACGGACCCCGGGATGGGCTCATCCGGGAAGTAGCTGGTCTTCGGGTCGAACTCCACCAACTGCCCGTAGACCTCGCAGTAGTTGTCGTCCAGATCCAGCCGGTACAGATCCTTGGGCTTGGCGATGGAGACCAGGTCGTGCAGCAGGCACGCCAGGAAGCGCACCTGGCGATGCACGTTGGCAACGTCCACTCCCTCCCAGACGTCCAGGGGCGTGTCAACCAGGTGGCGCTGATCGTCGATGGTGGCGAAGGCCAGCCCGGGGATGGCCGCAAGCGTGGCCACTTCGCTGTCCAGTGCCAGCTTGCCGCCCAGGTACACGCGCCAGTCCTTGCCCTGGATCGCGTTGATGCCGTCCACGAGCGCCTTGCCGGGGTCCACGGCAAGGGCCCTCCCGATGAGCGCGCCGTACTCGCGCGCCTTCTTCCCAATGTCGGAGAACTTCCACTGGATGTTCTCCGAGTAGTTGTAGAAGTTGCCCTTGTAGAAAATGCCGAACGTGCCGTTGTGGCTGCTCAGATCGACGGAGAACCACAGCGAGATGCCCTCCTCGGAGAAATCCAGCGCGTCGCCCAGGGCATCGACAGCCCTCTTGGTTCGCTCCAGTTGCGCCATGCGCTCCGCCGTGGTGCCACCCTCACCCTCGGCATCGCCGCCCCCCCCGAGCCCGAGCCACGCCAGCAGTCCGCCGCCCGGGACCATGCCCTCCGCACGATCCACCTCCCGCTCCAGAGCATCCATGCAGTCACTGATGGCTTGCGCGCGAGGCTCGAAGACCTCCTCCAGCAAACGCGAGCGCTCGGCGAGTTCGTCGTCGCTGAACTGCTTCTCCTCTGGCCGCTTCTTGTTCGGATCCTCCTCCAGAGCCGCCGCCAGCGTCTTGCGGTACTTGCCAAGGTTCTTGTCCACTGTGCCGAGGGCCTTGGCGACGCGGCCGAGAGCCTTGATCTGCTCCTCGGCCCTCTCCGCATCGCTCTTCTCCTCCTCGGCCTTGCGCGTTCGCTTCTCCTCCCAGACTCGATCCGCGGCCTCCTCCAACTCGCGCCGCGAGTCGTAGGCGAGCTCGAAGAGGCGACGCACGTTCTCATCGGCACGGGCGCCGCGCTTGCGCCTGGATATGAAGTGTTTCGTGCCTGAGAGCCCCTGGAAGTGCCCGCCGGTGGCCAGGAACAGCACGCTGCGCTTGGGGCGATGATGCGCGAATGTGTCCGCCACCTGCAGCAGCGCCGCCGTGTTGGCGGCGCTCTCGGCGCCGGGCGCATGCGATGGAGTGATGGAGATGGAGTCGTAGTAGGACTGCAGGACCACCTGCTGCTTCTTGAGGCGCTGATCCGTCCCCGCCAGTCGGCCGATGATGTTGTAGGCCGGCCGCGTCTCCCACACCACATCGCTCTTGAGTCGAATCCGCACGTCATCGCGGCTCTTCAGCAGGGCCAGGAGATGGTCGGCAACGTTCCTGGGCACCCAGAACCGAGGCAGATCCACCGGGATGCTCAGGAACTTGTTCTCTGCCTCGCCCCGCAGGGTCCGTTCCGGCTCGATGAACAGCACCGCCCGGCCTCCGAGCAGCGGCGCGTTGAACCAGCGGCTCCCCGTGTCGAAATCCAGCATCACGATGGCGTTCGTCAGGTCCAGCCCGTTGTAGCTGCGCAGCTCGCTCTTTCCCGCGTACGTCAAGCGGCCTACGATGCCATTCGGCGGCGTCTTCGGGGTCCGCACGAGGTTCGGCCACATCGGGTAGATCGTGTACGTCTTGCCGCTGTCCTCGATGACGAGCTGCCCGTCCAGCTCGCCGTCGTCTTTGGCGCCGGCGTTGATGGGCACGACCACATCGAAGGGCTCGATATCAACGTCGTCAAGGCCCAGCGTCTTGAACTGCATGTACACATAGCCGGCGGCACCCAGCTTGCCGGCAGCGTGCAGCATCGCAAGATCGTCCAGGCTGAGTTGCTCGAAGCTGCTGACGTAACGGCTGAGGCTATCGAAGCGATCCCCGGGCACGTCTATGAACTCATCCAGCTTCGCGACCGCCTTCTTGGCTGTCTTGAGGGCGGCGCGACGTGCGTTCAGATCCGCGTTCTTCGCCTGGTCGCACTTCCGGAGGGCCCGGTCGGTGGCGGCCACCGTCTCGCCCAGGTCCGCGAAGCTGCCCGCGAGCGTCGTCAGCACCAGCCTCTGCTCCGCCGTCTGGCGGCCGCGCTGTCCCGCCAGCGGGTGGCGCCGCCTGTAGCTCTGCAGGGCGCTGGACAGGTCGGCGATGATGCTCCGGAGTGCCGGAAGCTGCCCGTATCGCTCCTGCACCTCCTTGGCCGAGGGCAGCCGCTTCGGGTCCGTCTGCAGGTTGTCCCATATCTCCACTGCAGTCTCGCGCAGCCGCCCATGGTAGGCCCGGGCGAGGGCAAGGAAGGCGCGCAGCTCCGGCGTCGGCGCGGGAGTCAACACCAGGCCCGCATCCGGGTAGCCGGTGACGCGGCTCTGGTAGGTCTCGGAGAGCAGACGGATCGCCGCGCTCATCTCCTCCCGGTCCACCATCGAGGAGACGCTGACGTAGTCAGTGTCGCTCGCGAGCGCGACCTCCTCCTCTTCCTCGTCGGCCGACCACGCTGCCGGCTCTGTAGAAAGGGCCGCCAGCACGAGAACCGCCAGCAGCGGCAAGAGAACAACGCGCACTAAGCGTCTCAACGGCTCCACCACCTTCTGGGGCAGCAGCGAACGAAGATGGGCGTCACGCACAGACGGCAGGGGGCGGTCCGATCGAGGAGTATGCGGCGGCTGCGCTGACACGGGTGTGCGGGTTGGCGGCGTTCGGACCAGTGCGATCTCCCCATTCAGTTGTCAGCGGCGGGCCACCCGGCCTCCCAGGCCCACGAGCGCCCCACTCCGGGTGTGTCACAGCATCGGTCGGCCGGCCGATCGCTCCGCTCTGCTCCCGCGCCAGGTGGCCGAGGCGCTGGCGCGGCACTGCCGGAGACGATGCGCGCGGCCTAGTCCTCGGCACCCTCCAGGCGCCCGATCTCCAGGTCGATATCGCTCCGGTCCTCGATTCTCTCTATCTCACCGTCCCGGATGTGCACGATACGGTCCGAGACGTCGATCATCTTCAGGTCGTGGGTCGCGGAGATGATGGTGACGCCCTCTTCGGAGTTGAGCTGCCTGAGCAGCTCGATGATCTCCTTGCCGGTCCGCAGGTCCAGGTTCCCCGTCGGCTCATCAGCCAGTACGATGGCGGGCGCGTTCGCCAACGACCGGGCCACGGCGACGCGCTGCTGCTGCCCGCCGGAGAGCTCGTGCGGCTTGTGATGCAGTCGATCGCCGAGCCCCACCGTCTCGAGCAAGTGGATGGCCCGCTCCATCATCTCGTCCTGCGTCATGCCCGCGAAGATCATGGGCAGCGTCACGTTCTCCAGCGCCGTCATCACGGGAATGAGGTTGAACGTCTGGAAGATGTATCCGATCTTCCGGCACCGCAGCCAGGCCAGCTCGTAGGCGTCGAGCTGCGCCATGTCCACCTCGTCGATGTACACCGTGCCGGACGTGGGCTTGTCCAGCCCGCCCACCATGTTGAAGAGCGTCGTCTTGCCCGAGCCCGAGGGCCCCATGATGGAGATGTACTCTCCGCGGCGGATGTCCAGCTTCACGCCCTTGAGCGCCCGCAGGACGGTGCCGCCCAGAATGAACTCCTTCACCAGGTCCTTCGTGCGAACGATGAACTCGGCCACGATGCCGCCCTCTTCGGCCCTCTCCTCCTCAGCGCCCCCCCGGATCCGCGCTTCCTCCCGGAGTACCCCGCGCAGATCGGCCTTGCACTTCGGGCACACCGTGGCAACCACGCCCGCGTCCACCTCTTCCTCGCATTCGGGGCACTTTACGGTCGGCACAGGCAGCGCTCCTTTTGCCTCCCGGCCCCGGGGCCGGTGGCTTCCGCTCTCAGCTAGATCTCCGTTCGCAGGGCCGCCGCCGGCGGCAACCGGGCGGCCCGGACTGCCGGGGCGATGGCCGCCAGCAGCGCTATCACCGCGCCCACTCCCACACTGGCGCCCATGTAGCCGAGCAGCTCCGGCCAGCGACTGGCGCCGCCCGTCGTGTGGATGCGCACGGCCAGGGAGAAGCCCTCTTTGATGGAGTACACCAGCAGTATCAGCAGCGCCCCCATCAGCGCTCCCAGCGCGGACCCGATGACGCCCAACAGCGTGGATTCGATGAGGAACAGCCGCACGACAAAACTGTCCAGAGCGCCCAGGCACTTCATGGTGCCGATCTCACGGAAACGCTCCGTGACCGACATCAGCATGGCGTTTGTGATGCCGGCCAGGCATACCAGCAGCGACATTCCCACCAGCCACCAGCGGCGGGCATCCTCCGCCTTCGCACTGTCCTCATCGCCGCCGCCCCCGAGCGCCGCTGCGCCCGCCGCCGCCGAGCCCGCGGGTTCATCGGCCGGCAGGCCGCTTCCCTCCGCCACCCGTTCCACGCGGCCCCGCTCCTTCTCCTCATCGCGGAGCGTGTCCTGGATCACTTTCGTGGCGAGAACCGAGGCGAGGAACGCGATTGCCAGAAAGATGCTGGCGGACGTCACGGCGGCACGGCCAAGGCGCAGTGTGATGTTGCGGAGACTGATCCTGAACGCCTGGCTGAGGGGCAGCTTGATCTGTCGCTCGATACCGGCCCCCGTCTGGCTTTCCATTCTTGCCTCCCAACCAGGCTGCCGCTGCAGGCAGCGCACGGCAGAGGTCTATGTCGGGCGTGTCCGCCGGCGTGCTCGTCCTGAGAGACAGTAGCCGCACGCACACCCATGGCTGCGGGTGCAGTGGCCGACTCGTGTCTTCACCGCCGGGGGCGTACATACCTGCGCGCCCCCACCCCCCGCAGCATGCGGCACCGCGTCGGCATTCTAACACCGCGCCAGGGGGGTGTCAACCAGCCGACAACGGCCGCCCGGAGCCGTCAGGATGCCGTTTCTTCGTCTGTCTCGTCCTCCCCTCCCGGCGGCTCGAGTTTCTCGCCGGTGAGCTGCTCGTGGATGGCCCGAGCGGCCCTCTTCCCCGCACCCATGGCCGCGATCACCGTTGCCGCACCGGTGACGATGTCGCCCCCCGCGTACACGCCCTCGCGGCTGGTGGCGCACGTGTCCTCGTCCACCTCGATGTAGCCCCACTTGTTGCACGCCAGCCCCGGCGTGGTCTCACGGACTATGGGATTGGCGTCCGTGCCGAAAGCGATGATGACGATGTCCACCGGCATGTGGAACTCCGACCCCTCGATGGGTATCGGGCGCCGCCGCCC
>JASFTE010000312.1:0-6107 GCA_050114035.1 Armatimonadota bacterium
TCTTCGCGGCCTTAGCGCCGGCGTGGGGGGCAAAGCCGGCCCTGGCGGACAGTATGCTGTACCTCGGCCAGGTTGGCACCAACTACAAGTACAAGGCCGAGGCTTCTGACGCTAACTGGGACCCGGGTGACGTTATCGCTTTGACGAACCTGGATGGGGTAACCAGCGCGAGCGAACCCGTTGGCTTTGTCGTACTCTACAGTGCGTATGGTGTCACGTGGACGTGCGTCCAGGCGGTAGGGGGCCCGAAGACCCTGACCGTCCAGTCCGCGGTAGCGCCGGGACAGGTGGCGTGGACGATAATCTCTAACGATTCCGGGTCCGGCCCTATCACGGGTCCGGAGTACATCCCGGAGCCGGCCACGACCGTCCTGTTCGGCGGCGGCTTGATCGTCTTGGCTGCAGTTGCCTGGGGATGCCGCGGGTCGCTGCGGTATCGCGCATGGCGGGAGCGGCGTCCAAGACGTATGCGCTGCCAGAGGCTTCGGTCGCACAGTGGGAGCGGAGGCAGGTTTGCCGCACATCCCTGCGCTGCACGACTTCGCAGGCCGGGTCGGTGACGCCGTTCCCAGGATCAGTGATCGGCTCGTTGCTCGAGACCATTGACGAGAGAAAGCCCCGCCACGCGAGGACGGGGCTATCGTGGCTCGGCTGCGGCGTCCACCTACTTCACTTCTTGCGGCCACGCTTGGCAACAGACACCGTCCCCGAGGCCGTGGACTGGTTGCCCGAGAAGTCAGAGACCACGACGTCGATGTAGTAGTCCCGGCCGGAGCTTCCCTGGTCGCGAGCGGCGCGCAGCCAGATCTGCCACACCTTGCCAACCTGCACAACGTCCCAGTCGGGCTCGCTCGCGCCCGGACCATCGATGGACTCGTTGCTGGTGACGGTGATGTTCACGATGGGGGCCCGGTCGTGGGCATCGCTGACGTCCGTCACCTCTGCCGCGAGCGCCATCTTGTGGTTTGGTGGCCACAGGGTATCCGTCAGCACCGTGAAGGTCATCTCCGGCGGCGTGGTGTCCACAACTTCGGCAGTGAATGGAAGGAAGACCCCCACGCTCGGCGACGTGGAGGTGTTGTCCATGACGAGGAACGTTCCCCCTCGCGCCAAGAACCCCACAGGCTCCTCCGATTCCCGTCTGATGTGGTAGATGATGGGGCCCGAGACGGACTGGTCTGGCGCCATTCAGCCAGTGTCGACAAGTCGAGGCCCGATCCCGACAGCCAACCCACGAATCCCCTGCCCCGGTGCCTGGGCACTGTCACGGTCCCCGACGCCGGGGACTGGTTTTCCGAGGAGTCAGAGACCACGACGTCGATGTAGTACTCCCTGCCGGAGCCTTGCTGGTCGCGAGTGGCACGCACCCAGACGTGCCACACACCGCCGCTTTCCACAACGCACCAGTCGGGGTCGGGGTCGCCGGGGCCACTGATGGACTCGTTGCTGGTCACAGTGATGTCCACGGTTGGCGCCGGATCCCAGTCATCACGTACGCCCGACACGTGGGCCACCTGCTTCATCTTGTTGTTAGCTGGCCACAGCTCATCTTGCAGCAGTGAGAAGTCCATCTCCGGCGGCGTGGTGTCCGCAACTTCTGCAGTGAACGGAAGGTACATCCCTACGCTTGGCGAGGCGGACGTGTTGTCAATGATGAGGAACATCCCTCCGGCAGCGGAGTAGCCCAAGGGCGCTTGTGGCGTCCATCTGATGTGGTAGAAGGGGCCCGATGCGGACTGGCCCGGCGGGATGGGGCCAATGCCGACAAATGGCTCTACGTGCAACAGATCCTCGTCCACGAATTGCTTCTCCAGCCCGGGGTAGAGGAAGGAGACCCCGGGGAACGCCGGGACGAGGTCCTCCGTAGATGAGGAGGAGTTCGTGATGAGATAGTCCCATTGGATCGTACCACCTGGTCCGGCCCGTCCCGAATGTGG
Organism: Armatimonadota bacterium; assembly: GCA_050114035.1. GTDB lineage: Bacteria > Armatimonadota > Zipacnadia > JAUWAU01 > JAUWAU01 > JAUWAU01. The sequence continues at coordinate 1,938 of JASFTE010000312.1, forward strand.
AGTGATCTCGAAGGTCCACTGCACGTCACCGCAAGCAACCGATGCTGCCAGTAGCAGGACACAGGATGCGAAGAGCACATGCCTCGAACTCACCATCGCCCATCCCTCCTCTTCCTATCACGCCCTGGGCTGAGCCGTGTGCGAGGGATTCGCCAAGTTCCTCTATGGGCGCGCTCTTCCGCGCTCAAGCCCAGAAGCGCAGCGAACGGCACTGCAGCACGACGTGCCTTGCTCATGGTTCGTATCTCGTTGCTGCCCCGCTATTGTGCATCACTAGGAGTGTTCCACGGTGCCAGTTGATCTAGCCGTAAAAGTATTGCTAGGAATCCAACAACTGGAAGTAACTCCTGCTATGTGGGGTGTGTCTCATGTAGCCTCGGGATTGCTGCGACAATGGACCTGCAGGCCCCGCACACGGTACGGAACGACCGCAGCAGGAGGGGATTGTCCGTGGGGAAACAGAAGTGCTCGGAGCTCCTGGCGGGAGCAGGAGAGGCGCTGCACGGTCAGACTGGGGCGTATTGGTCGCGGGAGCGCCCAGGCCACGCCCAACGTTTCCCGAGCCATCGACGGACCAGCGTCAGCGGGCATCGCAGGCGGATCACGCTTGAGGCGGAGTCCCAGCGGAACACACCAGATGCCCTCATTGGATGGGTCCGGCTGCGCTGACTCGCATATGGCTTGATCTGGCAAGGAGAGTGACTCCCGAGCACGGTAGCGCCATCTATAGTGCATTAGTGCTGTCTGCCCTTGGGCAATACATGGTATATTGTGTTTGGGGGAGGGTGGAACACCGGGTGGCGGCAGGCGAGTCCGTCCATTCTTGTCAGTCCCACATCGGGGAGGGCCTTACAAATGAGGGCAGATTCGACCAAGCCGGAGACCGAAGCGCGCGAGATTCTAACGGCTGAGGATGTTGCCGACCTCCTGCACACGCACATCATCACGGTGTACCGACTCGCGGCATCTGGTGAGCTGCCGGCCTTCAAGGTGGGTAGGCAGTGGCGCTTCCGGCGGGAGGCCGTTGACACATGGTGCCAGGCAAAGGAGCAGGTCGGCCGGTCCTCGGTCCTCGTGGTGGACGATGAACCAGCAATACTCAAGTTGTTCGCGGATTACCTGCGATTTGCAGGAGTGGCGGGCACGTTTGTCGAGAACGGTTACGAAGCGATTCAAGCCTGTCAAGCGCGCCACTTCTCTGCTGTCTTTCTCGACTTGAGGATGCCAGGGCTTGACGGGGTCCAGGTCATGAGGCGCATCAAGTCCCTGCAGCCCGATGCTCGCATCATTGTCATAACCGCCTACATTGATCACCCGCTGGCCCAGCAAGCAGCCGCACTCGATCCGATGATGATAATGCAGAAGCCGTTCAATGCGGACGAGCTGATGGCCGTCCTGCAACCACTAGCAACCGCACCCGCTTGACGGTCCGCTCCGGGATGTCGCGGTCGCCTCGAGTATGTCTCCTCGGGACCAACATCCTGGAATTCCTCCTGCCCTTCTTCCGTGCCGTTGCCGCAGGCACTGCAGTGCTCGCGGAGAAATGGTAGTAGTGGGCGTGATCCACGGAATCTCCCCGAGTCACTCCATGGCGAGGAGAAGGGACGGCGACAACTGCATCGTCGTGCGGGGCGCGCGGCAGAACAACCTGCGCGGCTTCGACCTGCGCATTCCGCTGGGCCAACTGACCGTGGTCACCGGCGTCAGCGGCTCGGGCAAGTCCAGCCTGGCCTTCGACACCCTCTATGCCGAGGGCCAGCGGCGCTACGTGGAGACCTTCTCGCCGTATGCCCGGCAGTTCCTCGATCGCATGAGCCGACCCGCCGTGGAGGAGATCCGCGGCATCCCTCCGGCCATCGCCATCGACCAGACGAACCCGGTGAAGACCTCCCGATCGACCGTCGGGACAATGACGGAGATCACGGACTACGTGAAGCTGCTGTTTGCCAAGGCGGCGACGCTGCACTGCGAGGGCTGCGGGGAGGCGGTCTCGCGGCAGGACGCGGGGGGCATCTTCGGGCGGCTGCTGGAGATCGCGGACGGCCGGGGCGTGCTGCTCACGTTCCCCCTAACCGGGGCGGGGAAGCTGCGCCCGAGGACGATGCGGGCGCTGCTCGTGAGCCAGGGCATTCGGCGCGTGCACGATGGTGGCCGCCTCGTGCCGCTCGACTGCGAGGAGGACATCTCGTGGAGCGCCGGGACGCGCGGTGTGTACGATCAGGTGACGGTGTCGCGGGGGCGCAGAGCGCGCATCGTTGACTCCATTGAGGGCTGCCTGCGGCTGGGCGGCGGGCGCGTGGACGCGGTGCTGGAGGAGGGCCGCATGGAGCGGTTCTCCAGCTATTTGCACTGCGCCCGGTGCGACATCACGTACCGGCCCGCGTTCCCCAATCTGTTCTCGTTCAACAGCCCGCTGGGGGCGTGTCCGACGTGCCGGGGGTTCGGGCGCACCATTACGATCGACCGGGAGCTGGTGGTGCCCGATGCGTCCCTGTCGCTGGCGGAGGGGGCCATCAGGCCATGGCAGAGCGGCGTGTACCACGGCTGCTACCACGACCTGGAGCGCTTCTGCGCGGCCAATGGCGTGCCGCTCGACGTGCCCTTCGAGCAGCTCAGCGAGGAGCACCGGCGGTGGGTCATGGATGGGCGCCCGCATTCCAATGGGCACGACGGCTTCTACGGGGTCGCCGGATTCTTCCGATGGATGGAGGGCAGGAAGTACCGGGTGCACGTGCGGGTGTTCCTGTCGCGGTACCGGGCGTACGTGCGGTGCGAGGCGTGCGGCGGGGCGCGGCTGCGGCCGGAGGCCTTGCTGTATCGTCTCGGCGGGCTCGGCATCCCCCAGATCTACGCGCTGCCCATCGACAGGGCCCATCGGTTCTTCCGCGACTACGAGCCGCCGCCGGGGATGGCGAAGGCGACGGACCTGCTTCTGTCCGAGATACGCGGGCGGCTGCAGTACCTGGCGGACGTGGGCGTCGGCTACCTGACGCTGGACCGGCAGTCGCGGACGCTCTCGGGCGGCGAGGTGCAGCGCGTGGATCTGGCCCGAGCGCTCGGGAGCTCGCTGGTGAACACGCTGTACGTGCTCGATGAGCCGAGCATCGGGTTGCACCCGCGAGACATCGCCCGGCTCACGAAGGTGCTGCAGGCGCTGCGTACGCAGGGCAACACCGTCGTCGTGGTCGAGCACGATCGTGACATCATCCGGGCCGCGGACAACATCGTGGACCTGGGGCCCGGCCCGGGGGAGGCCGGCGGGCGGGTGCTCTTCTCGGGGCCCGCGGGCGACCTGCGCCGGTGCGCACGCTCCACTACGGCGAAGTACATGACCGGCCGCCGGGCGGTGCCCGTGCCGCAGGGCCGCCGACGAGCAAAGCGCGGGAACGCGGTCCGCATCCTGGGAGCCGCGGAGCACAACCTGCAGAACATCAATGTCAACGTCCCTCTGGGCCTCTTCGTGGCCGTGACGGGCGTGTCCGGCTCGGGGAAGAGCACGCTCGTGCACGACATACTCTACCAGTGGACGCGGCGGCGCGCCGGCGCCACGGGGGTGAAGCCGGGCAAGTGCAGGGACATTGAGGGGCTCGACAACCTGTCCGACGTCCTGCTCGTGGATCAGTCCGCCGTGCCGCGCACGCCGACGTCCAATCCGGCAACATATGTGAAGGCCTTCGGGCCCATCCGCGAGCGCTTCGGCGCCACGGAGGCCGCGCGGCGGATGGGCCTGACGGCGTCGGCGTTCTCGTTCAACTCGCCGCTGGGCCGGTGCGAGATGTGCGACGGGGCCGGGGCCGAGAAGGTGGAGATGCAGTTCCTCTCGGACGTCTATATCCCGTGCGCGCAGTGCGGCGGCCAGCGGTTCCGGGACGAGATCCTGCGGGTGCAGTACAAGAGCAGGAGCATCGCGGACGTACTCGGCATGACGGTCACCGAGGCGCTGTCGTTCTTTGAGGGCGACGGGCGGATCACGAGGGCGCTGGAGGGCCTGCAGCAGGTGGGGCTCGGCTATATCCGGCTCGGGCAGCCGGCGAGCACGCTCTCCGGGGGCGAGCTGCAACGGCTGAAGCTGGCGGCGCATCTGCCGCGGGAATTCCGGGGAGACAATACTCATTTCCCGAGGCCTGCAAGGGCAAGTGCGGGTGGCTCCTGCCAGGAAAATGAGTATTG
>JASFTE010000313.1:0-6107 GCA_050114035.1 Armatimonadota bacterium
GGGGGCGGGGAGAGGATGAAGACGATTCCGCGGTCGAGAGGAATGTCCTCCAGCCGTGGGCGGCGCCAACGGCTGCGCGAGTCAATAATTCAGGAAGGCGTCCCCAGAATTCGCGGCGGCTGCGCCGGGGGGCGACTTGGTGAGGAGCCTTATCGCGGCTCGTCGGGCGTCGCGGCGGGTCTCATGCGCCAGCTCTCGCTCGCGCCGGTTTCTGTAGCCCCTCACGAGGTTCCATCCGACAAGAGCAAGGAGCAAGGCTCCGACGGGCACCGTGGCGGGGCGGCCCAGAGCCTCGAGCACCAAGGCCCCGCCGAGCAACACGGCGCATATGGTGTGCTCCCACAATCGCTCCCGGCCCAGCCGTCCCTGCCGGTACCTGCGGACTTCCCATCCGACGATGGCAGGGACTGCGACCGCCACGGCGGCGACCGCGCCGTACGTGGATCTGGGCTCGAGCCACGTGAGCCATACGACAAACACCCCCATCGCGAGCAGGCCCAGGAGGAACTGCTGCAAATGGGAACGGCCAGCCGGCGGCATGGCGTTGGCCGGGTCAGGCATTGTCTCTCACCGCCTCCGAAAGACCACAGCCGGAGCGTGCCATGACGGCCGTGAAGGCATGACAGCACAGGGCATGAGGAGAGGCAATGCGTGTCTCGGCCGCGACGGGGGCCGACGGCGCTGAAGGACCTGAAGACGCCGCCAGCGAAGCTGCGCGAGCAATGGGGATTGCAGGGGAGCCAACGGCACGGCATCGGCCTGCGGCCGAAGGGGAGGGGCCGGGAACTCAACGGGTCCTTCCTACCTCGATCAATTGACGGCGAAAGGCAAAGGCGAATCACGATGAAAGTCAGCTTCATGACGTGGATCTGTCCGGAGTGGACGCTTACGGAGGTGCTCACCGGGGCCGTCCGATACGGGTACGACGGTGTGGAGCCGCGGGCCGAGGGGAACCAGAAGCACGGGGTGGAGCTGGCCACGACGAAGAAGCAGCGCAAGGAGATCGCGTCCGCGTTCGCGGACTGCGGCGTGGAGATGAGCTGCATCGCGACGTCCATCAAGTACTCGTCGGCGGATGCCGATGAAAGGGCAGAGATGGTGGAGCGGACGAAGAAGTTCGTGGACCTGGCGGCGGACGTCGGGTGCCCGTACCTGCGCGTGTTCGGCGGGAAGCTGCCCGATGAGGTCGAGAAGGAGGACGTGAAGAAGTACGTGGCCGAGAGCCTGCGGGAGTGCGGCGAGCACGCGGCGGCGAGCGAGGTGCAGGTGCTGCTGGAGACGCACGACGACTTCCGGAAGGCGCAGGACGCGGTGGATACGGTGCGGATGGCGGACCACGCGAGCGTGCAGATACTGTGGGACATCGCGCATCCGTTCCATGCGGGCGATACGATCCAGGAGGCGTTCGATCTGGTGAAGCCACACGTGCGGCATCTGCACGTGCACGACTACCTGACGGAGGAGGGCGAGCGGGAGGCGGCGTTCATCGGTGAGGGCAACGTGCCGCACGAGGAGGCGGTGCGGCTGCTGAAGACGATTGACTTCAAGGGTCATCTGTCCGGGGAGTGGATCAAGTTCGGGCCGGCGGAGACGGTACTGCCGCGGGATCTGGGGACGTTGCGAGGGTATATTGCGGGAGGGTAGCCGGACGATGCACAGGTTGGCGAGCAACCCGCGGTACACGGTCGTTGGTATTTCGTAGGGAGGGGTTGTTGACAAACTTCAGGGGCATGGGTATACTGCCGATAGATTGATTGACGGTCCTCGGTGAAGCGCATTTCTCCGACCAACGCGAGCACGGTGAATCTTGCCGCTATCCCATACGACTGGCGAATGCGGTAGAGCGTCGCGAATCCCCGTGCGCAACTCACGAGGCGTTGGTGTTTGGCTGCAGGTTTTTGTGGTACCGATGGGGCTGGAACGTGGCAATATACTACAGGGCTGAGCGGAGACAGGCGTGAGGTGGAGCCGCCCGGTCCGGCCCGTCCTACACCACCAGGTTCTCTCCATTCATCCAGTAAACTCCCAGTGATGACCTCCCACTATGTGCTCGCACGTTGAACCTGCTGCTGTTGGACTGTGTGAAGTTGCGCGCCGCGACGAGCGCGGCGGCAGCAGGGACGTCAATTGGGACGGATAGCAGGACGAATGCGCAGGTGACAACCGACGCAGCGGAGGCGGTCGTGAAACCGGTTGCCGTGAGGCTGTTGAGAAAGCCATCCAGAGGGTGCGGCCCCCGTCATCCGGGGCGCGGAGCGCGCTGATCGCGCACCGTCTTCTGCGCTGGCGTCGCTTCTTCAACAGCCCTGCATTCGGCATTTGCGGCGCGTGGCGACCGGACGCCTGCTACCCCGAGGCTTCCCAGCGTGCGCAACGAGCGAGGAGCGGATGACGCCGAGAGGCTGACCAAGGACCTGTCGCAGGTCCTGCTGTCGGCCGAGCAGATCCAGGCCATGGTGGCTGCACTGGGAGCCGCAGTGCAGCGCGACTACGACGGGCTGCATCCGGTGCTGCTCGGTGTGCTGAAGGGCTCGGTGGTGTTCCTGGCGGATCTTCTGCGGCAGATCGAGATCCCGGTGGAGATTGACTTCGTCGCCGCAGCAAGCTACGGGAGCTCAGCGGAGTCGTCGGGGACGATCCAGGTACGCCTGGAGCCGGCCCTGGACATCAGCGGCAGGCATGTGCTCGTGATCGAGGACATCATTGACACGGGCCTGACGCTGAGCAAGCTGCTGGCGACGATCCGGGAGCGCGGGCCAGCATCGCTGAAGGTGTGCTCGCTGCTGGACAAGCCGGCGCGACGCGAGACGCCGCTTGAGCCCGACTACGTGGGATGCGAGATTCCCGACGAGTTCGTTGTCGGGTACGGTCTCGACTATGCTGAGAGGTACCGGAATCTGCCCTGCGTTGGCGTCCTGAGGCGGGAAGTGTACGAGCGGAACGTCACCTGAGGGCGCGAGCGGGTAGGAGAGATGGCTGCGGTGAGGATGTCAGAATCCTCCACGAAGCCAGCACTGAGGTGAACCATTGTGGACTTAGCTGAGCTGGAAGCCAAGAGCCTGGGTGACCTGCGCCGCATAGCCAAGGACATGTCCCTGCAGACGGGCTCGCGCATGACGAAGCACGAGCTCGCGCGCCGCATCCTGCAGGGCCAGGCCGAGCGGCAGGGCTACGACTACAAGGAGGGCGTGCTTGACGTCCTGCCGGACCAGAGCCAGGGATACCTGCGGGCCGGAGGCTACGCGCCGCACCAGCAGAAGGACGTGTACGTGGCCTCCACACAGATAAAGCGGTTCAACCTCCGGACCGGGGACGCCGTGGGAGGGATGGCGCGGCCGCCGAAGGACAACGAGCGATTCTACAGCCTGCTGCGTGTCGAGACGCTCAACGGTCAGGACCCGGAGTCGATCAAGGACCGGCCGGTGTTCGAGGAGCTGACGCCGATCTACCCGGACGAGCGGCTGCGGCTGGAGACCGACGGCGTGGGTGATCTCTCGTGCCGCTTCATGGACCTCATCGCCCCCGTTGGCAAGGGCCAGCGCGGGCTGATCATCTCCCCGCCCAAAGCCGGCAAGACGACGCTGGTGAAGCGCATTGCGAATGCGCTGACGGAGAACCACAAAGAGCTGAAGCTCATGGTGCTGCTCGTTGATGAGCGCCCGGAAGAGGTCACGGACATCGAGCGGTCAGTGGACGGCGAGGTGGCGGCGAGCACGTTCGACGAGCTGCCCGAGCATCACATGAAGGTGGCTGAGCTGGTGCTGGCGCGGGCGAAGCGGCTGGTGGAATCGGGCAACGACGTGGTCATCCTGCTGGACAGTATCACGCGCCTGGCGCGGGCGAGCAACCTCACGGTGACGCCGAGCGGGCGGACGCTCTCGGGCGGGCTCGATCCGACGGCGCTGTACCGGCCGAAGCGGTTCTTCGGCGCGGCGCGGAACATCGAGCATGGCGGCAGTCTGACCATTATGGCGACGATTCTCGTGGAGACGGGCAGCCGGATGGACGACATGATCTACGAGGAATTCAAGGCAACGGGCAACCTCGACCTTCGCCTGGAGCGGGAACTGGCGGACAAGGGGATCTTCCCCGCCATCGACATCCCGCGCTCGAGCACGCGGCATCAGGAGCTGCTGTTCGACGACGAGGAGATGCAGAAGGTGTGGCAGCTTCGCCGGGCGCTCCACGCGCTGGACACGTCGCACGCAACAGAATTGCTGCTCGCCGGGCTGCGGAAGCACAAGACGAACCATGAGTTCCTGGCCGCGGCCGAGCAGACGTTCAAGGCAACGTCCCGGAGTGAGCTGTAGCAGAACTCGGGAGAAGGCACAGAGGGACACGGAAGGGCAGGGGCCAGGCCTCCACAAGTCCATGCGCATCTGCATCCGCGTCGTCTTCCTCCACTGACCAGTGCCGTTCTGTTGACAGAGCCCCCTTGAGCTGACCGGGCCCGAGCAGCGCTTCGGCCGGCGGGGCAGGAGCGCCTACCGGCGCCTGGGCTCCAGGTTCATCCGTTTCACGCGGTACGTCACCGTCTTCTTCTGCTGCGCGGCGAGGTCCACGAGGAACTCGATGGTGCGCGAGTCGGTCTTCTCGTAGTCCTGGCTCTGGGCTTGCATCTCCCAGTAGTCCGCGATGTGCTCGATCAACTTCACCTGCACGGCCTCGTCCTTGTGGTTTTCCAGCTCGATCCTGAACTCCTCATCCAGGTCGTAGACAACGATGTTGTCGTTATTGTCGCGCCGGATGTTGACCTGATCGGCGCGGAGCTGCTTGCGCTCCACCTTGATGTCCCGCGCGTTGCCGATGTAGAGCTTCGCCTCCTCGTTTATCGGGAGGTACGGCAGCACATCCTCACCGATGAAGGCGAGCTCGCCCTGCGCATCGCGCTTGAACATACGCACCTTGCCGCCGTAGAGCACCTCGCGGCCGATGCCTGAGGCGGTGTTGTTCACCACCACGAAGTGCTGCGCCACGGCATCGCCGAACTTGCCCATCTCCCACGTGTAGGCTTTCTTGACCTTGAGGGCCCCGATGGACAGGTACTGCACCTTCAGCGTCTCGTTGAGGTCGAAGGACTTGTCCATGGGCCGCCCGACGCCGAGCTGCACGCGGGAGTCCCTGAACTTCTCCCCGCTCTCGTTCGTGATCACCGCGGAGGCGGTGAACACGAGCGACTTCTCGTCCGCGTCCGTGATGGCGGTGTACTCGGGCTGCCAGCGGAGGCCGTTGAGCGCGTACGTCACGCGGAACCGCACGCCGGCCTCGACCGTGCTGTCCACTTCCCACACCACGGAGTTGGACGAGCCCGGCGGGAAGCCAATGCCCAGGACGCTCACATCGCCGGCGTTCGTAACCGGCACAAGCTCCAGCGAGCCGCCGTCCACGCCGGCCTTCTGCCAGCTAAAGGTGATCTTGTTGCGGCCCCGGTCGAGCGGGATCACGCGCTCCTCCTGCACCAGCGCCGCCGGCGGCGTGCCGAGGTAGATGCGGACGCTCTCGCGCGCCGGGATCGTCACGAGCTCCACCCGGGCGCGGGCGCGCTCTCCCGCGACGAGGCTCACGGCGACGAGGGTGAGGGCGATGAACAGGGATCGGTTTGACATGGTCTGTTGGCCTCCCATGGGCAAAGGCGGGAGGGGGCAGAGCCCCTCCCCTACTTGGGTTCGGCGTTCTTGCCGTGCTGCTTGGAGATGCGGAACTCGATGCTCTTCGTCGTCTGGCTCGCCAGCGTCAGCGGGAACTTGACGGTATTCTTGTCCACCTGTTCGTACTCGGCGTCCGTGTTGATGGCCCAGACGCCGCCAATATGCTCGAACAGCTCGATCTCGATCGGCTTCTCGCTCCGGTTGCGCACCTCTATCCGGAACGTCTCCTCGGTGTCCCAGCCGGACACGCGGTTGGAGCGGTCGAAGCTCAACTCGACCTTCTTGTAGTCCATGAGCTTGCGCTCGATGACGACCAGATTGTCGCTCCCGACGTCGAGCTCCAGCTCCTGACCGATGGGCGTGTACGGCATCTGAGTGGTCGTGATGGGCACGAGACCCTGCGCGGCGTGGGCGCGGAGGACGTAGGTCGCGCCCTTCGCGAGGGGCGTGGCGCCAAGG
>JASFTE010000314.1:0-6078 GCA_050114035.1 Armatimonadota bacterium
TCGCGCTCCTGCTGCTGGCGCTGCAGGGCCGGCAGTTCGCCGGAGTGTTTGCATCCATGGGCGAGAAGCGCCCACAGGACAACTGACGCCACTACCGGGAGTCGTCTCATGGCGAGAGCACCTCCCCGGGGTCCCCGCCTGCTGGTGCATACGTGTAGCGCACTCGCGGCAGCCCGTCATGCGCCACGGAGGGAGTCGCGGAGCGAGTGCAATGATCGGCACGGAATCCTCTACAGACCTGTACTGCTGCCGTGGCCGACGGGCGCGCAGTGGTGATTGTATCGCAATTCGGGGCAAAAGGCAACTGAGCCAATGCCGGGCAGAGAGCGAACGGTGAGGCGCCAGGGCGGGGGCCGAGCGGGTCGGTGCGCGGCAGGCGCACGCGCCACGCGGATGGGGCGCCCCCGATGGACTCGGAGGCTCGAAGGCTCCGGCTACCTGAATGTGCCGATGGCCTCGGCGACGGCTGTGCGTACGCGCTCGTCGTCGTCGGAGCGCGCATTCATAAGGGCTTCGAGGATCTTCTTCCCGCCCTTGCGCCCCTTGGCGGCGAGGGCTGACACGACGTGCCGGCGCACGCGCGGCTCGGGATCGGAGAGCCCCGAGATAAGGGGTTTGACGGCCGTCGGATGCGCGATGTTGCTGAGAGCGGACACGGCATGGAACCGGACCGACCATTCCTTGTCCTTGAGCGCCCGGGCCAGAGCCTTGGCGGCGGACGGCCCGCCGATGTTGCCGAGCCCCTGAGCGGCCGTGAACCGGACGACGTAGTCGCGATCCCTGAGGCAGGGGACCAGGTGCTTGACGACACGCGTGGAGCGCATCTGGCCAAGGGCCTTCACGACCGTATAGCGCAAGTCGCTGTCGTTAGTCTTCATCAACTCCAGCAGCGGCCGCACGGCGCGCCCCTGCCCCAGCTCCCCGAGAGCCAGTGCGGCGTAGCGACGGACGCGCGGCTCGTCGTCCTCGAGCCGGGCCAGGAGCGGCTTGACGGCCCGCGAGTCACCAATGCGACCCAGCGCCTCGGCGGACCAACGACGGACTATGTAGGCCTCGTCATCCAGAGCCTCGATCAGCGGCAGGACGCTGCGCTTCCCTATGGTGATGAGGGCCTCGGAGGCCGCCTCGCGCACGTCAATGCTCGCAGACGACAGCGACGCCACGAGAGGCCGAACGGCCGTCGCGCTGCCGATCTTGCCGAGAGCCTCGGCGGCGGCTTTGCTCAGGTCTACGTTGTCGCCCTCAAGCACCTCGATCAGGGGCTTGGCCGCTTCCTTGCCGCGCAGCGCACCCAAGGCCGCAATCGCGGCCCGCTGGACTTCGACATTGGGGTCGTTGATGCGCTCCATCAGCTCGTCCACGACGGAGGCATCGCCGATGCGTCCCAGCGCCTCGGCGGACCAGCGGCGAGACAACTGGTCCGTGGACGTGAGGGATTCCAGGAGTGGTCCGACGCTCGCCGGGCCGATCTTCGCCAGCGCCTCGGCCGAACACGCCTGAACGTTCACACTGGAGTCCCCCAGCAGGCCCAGCAGGGGCCGGATCGCCCGCTCGTCCCCGATGTCGCCCAGGGCCTTCGCCGCGGCCATCCGCACGTGGTAGCTCTTGTGCTCCACAGCCCGCAGAAGTGACGCGACGGCCCTGCGGCCCACCGCCACGAGCTCCTCGATCGCCGCATCCTGCACCGCGGAGTTCTTGCTCTCCAGGTCGGTCAGGAGCCGCTCCATCTTCGTGGGTTTCTTCGCCTTCGGCATCAACAACTCTCCGGGTTCCTAGTGCGCATCCCGGGGGCCGGGGCTCCCGGGAACACTCATCCCTCAGTCCCCGGCGTCAGGTAGAGGCCCTTCCAGAGCGCCGCTTTCCTCCGGCCCGTATTGCTGCTTCACGATGCTCTGGGCGGCGCTCAGCACGGCCGAGACGACCTCTCCCGCCGCCGTCGCCTCCTTCTCGGCCTGGACGCGCAGTTGCCTGCGGCGGGCCTGAACGCCTTCCTTCGCCCCATCGATCCTGTCCGTCAGCCCGTCCAGCGGCACCTGCATATCGTCTGGAGCGATGCTACTGGCCAGCGAGAGGGCCTCGGACGCGCTCTCCAGGTCGGCGAGCATGCCGTCCAGATCGGCCTGGGTCGCTCTCTCTACGGCCGAACCGAGCTTCTTGGTCACCAAGAGCAGGTGCGTCTTCGTTTCGGCCTCCTTCGCCGCTGCCTGCCGAGCACGTTCCTTCTGGGCGGCGAAGTACTGGATGCCGAGCCATCCGGCCACCCCGACGACGACGATGATGAACAGCGCGAACACGACGCGCCAGAAGCCCCAGGCAGCGCCGCCGCCGGATGGAGCCACGTCGAGTTCGTCCTCCTCGTCTCCCGCATCCTCCTCCGGCTCCTCCTCGGCCTCCTCGTCCTCTACCTCCTGCTCCTCGTTGTCTTCCTCAGCGATCTCTTCTTCTTTTTCCTCGTCCGTAGGCATGGCACGGCCCCCTTCTTCGTTGTAGACGCCGTCATCTGCGCCGGAAGCACCGGCTACGGGCACGTATGCCCCGGGCCGGGCAGCACGGGATGGGCTGGCGGCAAAGGGCTACGGGGCCACTGCGACGATGGGAGAAAGCACAGACAAGGCTGGCCGGCGTCATCAGCATCGCCGGGCCGGCTTGCTGCAGTTCGTACGCCACGCTGCGGTCTCGTACATCCATTCGGAGAGTGCTTCGGCCACCGGCTGCGTCCCGGCCGCCCGGCAATTATACGCTCAGGCTACACCCATGTCAAACGAGGGGCAATGGCGAATCCTCGAGGCAGCTAGACGTAGTAGCGGTACCAGAGCCACGCGTGGACGGCCGCGAAGACCGCCCAGAAGATGGCCCCGTACTTGGTTACGCGCTCCAGCAGGTCGTCCCACCCACCCCTGCGAAAGCGGCTGCTGCTGGTGCCGCCGATGACGCCCGAGAGGCCCTCGTGCTTGGTCGTCTGCATGGCGACGGTGGCGATAATGACGATGTCCAGAATGACGACAAGGACGGCTGCAACGGTCAGCAATGCCTATTCACGCCCTCCATGGGGCTTCCCTATTCCGCGCCAGGCGCGCCCCCCCGGTGCACGGGCGAGAGCGCGATCGGAGTCGGGGCACAATGTAGCACCTTGGGGCAGGAGAAGTCAATGGGGCCAGGCCCCCGTTCGGTCACAGGGGGTCGAAAAGGGCGCTCTGGCGCAGCTCGTCGTAGCGCCCGCCGACGTCGTCCTTCGTGACGTCCCACAGCCGTCCCAGGCTGAAGTCCTCGCAGGCGAAGGAGGCCATGACCGTGCCGACGGCCAGGGCGCGCCGGAGGTTGGGCTCCGCCAGATCATCGGTGGCCGCCAGGAACCCCGCGATGCCGCCCGCGAAGCTGTCCCCGGCACCGGTTGGGTCGCGGACCTCGGCCACCGGGTAGGATGGCACGGAGAAGCATGAGTCCGCGGACATGAGCGTGGCGCCGTGGACGCCCTTCTTGATGACGATGTACTTCGGGCCGAGAGAGAGGGCCTCGCGGCCGGCGGGTATGAGGGCGGCCCGGCCCGTGAGCTGCCGCACCTCGGCGTCGTTCATCAGCGCTACGTCCACGCGGCGGAGCACTTCCAGCAGCTCGTCCCGCTTGCCCTCGATCCAGAAGTTCATCGTGTCGGCCACGGTGAGCCGGGCCCCGGTGCACTGCTCGAGCACCCAGCGCTGCAGGGCGGGGTCGATGTTGGCGAGGAAGACGATCTCGCTGTCGCGCCATTCAGGGGGGATCTCCGGCCGGAAGTCGGCGAAGACGTTGAGCTGCGTGTCGAGCGTCTCCGCCTGGCCCATGTCGCCCGTGTAGCGGCCGCGCCACCTGAACGAGCGGGCGCCCTCGATGCGCCGGACGTGGGAGATGTCAACGCCGCGACGGGCCAGCGCGTCCAGGTGCTCCTGTGGGAAATCGGCTCCGACGACGCCGATGAGTCGCACCGGCGCAAACAGGCTGGCGACGCAGGACGCGTAGCTGGCGGCGCCTCCGAGGGCGTCGTCCACGGCGCCGAAGGGCGTCTCGACGCTGTCAAGTGCGATTGAGCCGACGATGAGCGCGGTAGCTATGGGAGGCCCTCCCGGGAGAGGCAGTGGTCAGTGATCGGTTGCCACGGCAGGATACCGTATGTTGATGCCGGATGGCAATAGGGGCGGCGCCTGGAGAAAGCGGGACTGGCAACACGGATGCCGGGCGGGTGGGGGGGGATCCACTGTGCAGCCTCCTTTCCATCTGTTTCCTCTGCATCCTGGGCGTGGATGAGAGCGGCCGCCGCCGATGTATGAGGCACCTTGGGGACCGCAGGGCTTGATTATGCGGCATCCGGCGGCGGAGGGGCTACTTCGGCCCGGTCAACTCATAGGGGTTCTGTCAGCGGTTTCTCGGGGGGGCGACGGCGCCACGGCAAGCAACTGGAGGGCGTCCACGACGACGTGGCCGTCGGTGTCGGCGTTGGTGATGACGATGCGCGAGCGGTCGTCCAGGGCGAATGTGCCCAGCGATAAGAACGTGCCGTCGATGGGGGGCGGCTGTCGCTGGTCGATATGCACGGTCGTGGCGCCGGTGGCAGCGTGGATGGTGACGGGGGTGTTGGTGGCGCGGTTCCCGTACGCCGAGTAGGCGATCCGGACCTCGTAGGTGCCGGGCTCTGTGACCTCGGGGCGGAAGGTGAGTGACCGGGCTCCCTTGCCCGAGTCGTCGTCGTGGAGGTAGCCGTACCCGATGAAAGATTCCGCCCAGGTGGAGTGGACCCACTCCCCGGTGCGCTCGGCCTGCGGGTCGTCCATTACGATGCCGTCAAGCTTCTCAGCCGGCGCCTCGCGTGCCCACGGCAGCCAGGGGCCCTCGTCGGGGAGGCGCATGTTGGCATGGGCACGGCGGGCGATCTCCACCACCCGCTGGGGTTCGTCGTAGACGCGGATCTCGCAGATGGCCGCCGGCTCCTGCAGGACAACGCGCAGTCTGCGTGTGCGGATTGAGTCCAGTCCGAGGACGTGCCGCCGATGGCGGTTGTCGGTCAGCTCGAGGACCCGCCGCCACGCGCCGTCCCGCCACGCCTCGAGGGCGAACCGCCGGGGCGCGAGATCCACGGTCTGGAACGAAACGTGGACCACGTTGAGTCGGGTGGGTTCCTCCCACTCCAGCTCTATCCAGTGCGGCGACGGCGCATCGGGGTCGGCTCCCCAGGCGTTGGTGGTCTCCCGACCGCGCATGCCAACGGCCCGGGCGTGGCCGTTGATGACGTTCCCGGCCGCCATGAGGTCGCCGCTTTCGTGGGCCCGCTCGCTCGAGGCCCTGACGGCGGCGCGGCGGGCGAGATCGCGAGGGTCGGTGTTCGGCATCTCGAAGACCGCCGCTCCCTGTTTGAGAAGCTCCTGCTGCAGCTCCTCAATGTGGTCCTGGTAGAGGCCGCGGGGCGTCGTGCCCTTCGCCGTGCAGAGGGCCGCGGCGGTGCCGGTGGCGTGCCCGAGGATGGCGCACGTCAACATCACGCGAGTGTTCGACAGGGCCAGATGGCTCGCGGAGATGTCTCGCCCGGCCATCATGAGGTTCTCGATGTTCCGTGAGTACAGACAGCGGAAGGGAATGGAGAAGGGAACGCCCTGATAGTGGTGGTCTCGCTCCGCGTCCATGTGCCTGCCGGTGGGGCCGTCGTGGAAGAAGCCGGCGGAGTAGTGATCGTCGACGCTCCAGGCGCCGAAGGCGACTCGATCCGGGAAGAGAGTCTGGCGGGCGATGTCGTTCTGCGTGAGGACATAGTCGCCGATGAGGCGCCGATTCTCCCGTTTGCCGGCGACGTGACCGACCCACACGAGCCGGCAATGGGCCGCCTTCTCTTTGTCCCTGGCGCAGTGGTTCTTCGTGTGGTCCCAGAGGCCATGGATCACCCGGAGGAGGTCATCGCGGATCTCCTCGGCGTCGGCGTAGGTGTCCCGCCGGCCGCCGAGCTCGATGTTCCACTGGTAGTCGATCTCGGGAGTCGTGGGAAGCCGGGGATGGCGGCCCGGTCCGAAGCTCTCGCACGTGGGAAAGCGGAAGGCCCACGGCGGGGCGGCGAACGGC
>JASFTE010000315.1:0-6071 GCA_050114035.1 Armatimonadota bacterium
CCCCCGCTGCGCGAGCGCTTCGGCATCTTCCATCACCTCGACTTCTACGACCCCGAGCAGCTCAAGCTCATCGTGCAGCGCTCCGCCGGCGTGCTCGACGTGCAGATAGACGCCCGGGGCGCCATGGAGATCGCCTGCCGCGCTCGCGGCACACCCCGCGTGGCCAACCGCCTCCTGCGCCGCGCCCGGGACTACGCTGAGGTGAAGGGCGACGGCAATATCACTCGCGAAGCGGCCGACACGGCGCTGGACGGGCTCGGCGTCGATGAGGAGGGCCTCGACCCCCAGGACCGCAAGTACCTGCACACCATCATGGACTACTACACCGGCGGCCCCGTCGGCGTCGAGGCTGTCGCCGCGACGCTCAACCTGGAGGTGGACACGCTCACCGATGTGGTGGAGCCCTTCCTGCTCAAAATCGGCTTCGTCACGCGCACGCGCCAGGGCCGCTGCGCCACAGCCCGAGCCTACGAGCACCTGGGCGTCCCGCCCCCGGCGAGCACCGAGCCCCAGCCGCCCCTCCCGCTCGACGAGGACGCGTGATCAGCAGCTGCCCCCGGGAGGCAGCGGACCCGGGCACTCCCTCCCCCCCGCAAACAGGTGCAACTGCGCAGCGCGGGGCCCCGTCTCTCTAGATACAGTATGGCTTTGATCTGACACCGCCGCCGGACGCGAGGTGCAGCCATGTCTGTACGATCGATTGCCCTCTGGCCCCTCACCGCAGCCATCGCCACCGCCCTCATCGGGCTCCCCTGCTGGTCCCAGGAGAGCACGCGGCAGGAGTTCGAGGTGGATCTGGGCGGCTGGCAGGTGTTCGAGCTGCGCTTCGACGGCACCCCTGCCCAGCCCAGCGCGACGCTCGACATCACGGCCGAGCCGGCCGACGTGAAGACGGGCATCGGCGCGCTGCGATTCGCCTACGAGGCCGAGAAGGGCGCCCTGCGGGCCGCCGTGCTTGGCGAGCCCGCTCTCGCCGGCATGCGCTCGCTGCGTTTCTGGATCAAGTCCAGCACCGCCACGCCGGTGCTCGTGCAACTGCGCGAGCGGGATGAGTCCGAGTATGCGATAGCGGCGTTGCTCCCGGCGGGCAAGTGGCAGCGCGTCGCCGTCAACCTGGCCGACCTCTGGCTGGACGAGAACTCCATGGACGAGAACGGCGGGCTCGACACCGATCAGGTGGCCACCATCGCGTTGGCCGACGTGGCGCCCCTCTTCGCGATGCTCGCCGATGCGGCCCCGGAGCTCGCGGGCCTGTTCCCTGTCGAGCTCGGCCTGCGCCAGCTCGTCATCGACGACTTCGAGCTGTCGCCCGAGACCGTCCCGGAGCTCCACCCGACGCGCCAGACGGCCGACGGGATCGAACTCACCATCGACAGCTTCGACTCGGGGATGGTGATGTGGCTGCCCTTCGGCGGCGCGGTGGCCGAGGTGGTTCAGCAGGCGCCGGGCGAGTCCTACCTGCGGCTGCGCCACGAGGCAAAGCCCTTCGCCGGACTCATGACGCCCCTGGTGCAGGGCATCTCGCTCGAGGGCCTACAGCGCATCAGCCTCCGCGTCCAGTCCAGCGTTGACTGCGTGCTGGCGGTTTCGCTCGAGGAGCGGGATGATTCGCGCTACAGCGCTTCGGTGGTGCTCAAGGGCAGCGAGGAATGGCAGACGCTGACCGTCACGCCGCAGCGGTTCAAGCTCGACGATGACTCCGAGGACGAGAACGCTCAGCTCGACGTGGGCGCGCTGAAGAACCTCACCCTGGCCGACGTATCGGGCCTGATCGGCCTAACGGGCCCCCGCACGCTGCTCGTGGACGACGTCGTCGCCCTCGTGGCGCGATAGGATCGCCCGGGCTACACGAGAGCCGCCGCCTTTAGCACCGCCCCCGGCCCCAACTCGCGCATGCACTCCCAGTGCTCGCACTCCCGCTCCCGGCACGGCCAGCAGTCCACCCTCGTCTGCACCACCTCCACACGCGGCCCGACCGGGCCCGTAAGCGCCGGGTCCGTCGGCCCGTAGATGGCCACCGTCGGCACCCGGAGCGCCGCCGCGATCTGCACCAGGCCCGTGTCGCCGCCGACCACGAGCCGGCACCGTGCCGCCACGGCTATCGCCTCGCCCAGGGTCGTCTCCCCGGCTAGCGACAGCGCCTTCCCCGCGCAGCGTCCAGCGATGGCCTCCGCCGCGCTCCTGTCGCCCCCATGCCCCAGCACGAGAATCCTCATGTCGCGCTCCTCAACGAGCCGCGCCGCCAGCTCGCCGAAATGCTCCGGCGGCCAGCGCTTGCTCGGCCACGCCGAGCCGGGGATGATCGCCGCCACGGACGCGTCTCCCCACTCGCCCGCACGGGCGAACAACCGCTCCGCGGCCTGCGCGCCTTCCTCCGGCACGCGGATCCTGAACTCGTCGGGAGTGGCCTCCGCCCCCAGCGCCTCGGCGAACCTGCAGTACGCCGCGGTCGCGTGGATCCGGGGCTGGAGCGGCCGAAGCTTGACGTTGGTGGCCCATCGATTGCCCACTCGCGCAGCGCCGAAGCCCACACGGACCCGGGCCCGGCTCAGGTACGTGAACACAGCGCTCTTCAGCAGCCCCTGCATGTCCACCACCAGGTCGAAGCCAGCCGCACGTACCTGCTTCAGAGCCCGCAAGTGCTCTCCCGCACCAGGCGTGCCCAAGTCGCCGTGGCTGGCAGCCTCCCCCAGCACGATCACCTCGTCCACATCGCGACTCATGGCGACGACATCGGCCGCGCGGTAGTCCACCAGCCACGCGAGATGAGCCTCGGGGAAGCGGCGGCGAATGCCGGACACGGCCGGCAGCGCGTGCAGAACGTCGCCCACGGACGTGAGCTTCACGATCAAGATGCGCGCTGGCGAGATCGAGCCGGCCGCCTCGTCGCCGCTCTCGTTTGGGGCTTGCGGGGATCGCATGCCTGCCTCACAGGTACCCCAGGTCGCGCAGCCGCCGCAGCACGCGCTCATCCGGCGCGTCCGCCGGGGCGCCGCCCCCGGACTGCGCGCCGGGCGCCGCCGCGTACGCCGCCGGGCGCGTGGCCGTGAGCTCCGGGTCGAGCAGCTCCGTGCGCACCTGGCCGTCAACGTACTCCGGTATCGCCGCCCCGAGCAGGTACAGAATCGTCGGCGCCAGGTCCACGATCGCCGCCTCGTGCCGCTCACTGGACGGCGCGATCCCTGGCCCGGCCGCCATCAGCACGCCGTCACACGTATGCTCGGCGCCGTCGGCGCCCTCTGCCGGCTTGAAGAGCCGGCCGCGATTCGATCCCCACGTCGGCCGCACCTGCTGGCCGCGAGATGCCAGGACCAGATCGGGCGCCAGCTCCACGTGATCCCCCGCATACAGCTCCTCCCGCCGGCACACGCGGTCGAACACGGGAGCGTCCGTCTCCGGATCGGTGAGCGTAAGGAGCCCCTCGGCGATCTCCGCGCGCAGGGCCTCGTACTCCTCCCCCGGCGCGACTGTCCCGTGTCGCTCGCGGCCCTTGAGGTTGATCCGAATCCCGTCCCGCATGCTCGGCGGCACGAAGGCCCGGGTCCGCCGCCAGTCGATCCCGGGACGCGAGAGCCGCAGCTGGCTCCAGCGCGGCAGCGGTACCTGCGCATCGAGCCAACGCCGTGGCAGGAGCCTCGCGAGCCCGGACAGACGCAGCCCGGACAGCGCCCGCCCGAGGGTCTTGCGCCGCATGGCGAACTGGTGGCTCCCGCCCGCCGCCCAGCGCGACCACGTCAGCAGACCCCGCTCCGCCAGCCACTCATTGACGTACAGCCACCTGCGCTTCACCGTGACGCCGTGGTCCGACATCACGAGGACGGTCGTATCGTCGCCGGCACACTCCAGCAGCCGGCCTACTGCCTCGTCCACCTGCCTGTAGTGCTCCTGCACGATGTGCCCCGCGTCCCCCACGAGCTCCGCCACCGCCCCGGGGCCGGGCACGGCGTCGCCGAGAAGCGCGTGCTGCACCACGTCCGTCGTGTAGAACACCGTGATACACAGGTCCCACGGCTGCTCCCCCATCAGGTGCAGCGCCACCCCCGCGCGCAGGTCAACGCTCTCCTGCAACCGCTCCAGCACCGCCGTCGGCTCCGCCCGCCGCAGTGTGCGCACCGTCGGGTCGGGGACGAGCGGGCCCACGGCCCGTTGCAGCTCCTCCCGCAGGCCCTCCGGGTACGTGCACTCCGAGTCGCTGTGCGGCGTCAGCACCCCGGTGACCATGGCCCCCTCCAGCGGTGCGGGCGGAAAGGTCATGGGCACGTTCATCACAAGCGTCCGCTTGCCCCGCCGGCCCAGGTGCTGCCAGAATGGCACGACGCGGACGCTCCGCGAGGAGACGAGCACCTCCTGGTGCGTCGCCGGGATGAACTCCGAGAACCCGAACACGCCGTGCTTCCCCGGGCCAACGCCCGTGTAGAACGCCGGCCACGCGATGGGCGACATGGGCGGCACGGGCGATTCGAGCACGGCCGTCGTGCCTCGGGCCGCGAGTTCCGCGAGGACGGGCAGGCGTCCGGCCGCCATCAGCGGGTCGAGGATGTCGAAGCTGGCCCCATCCAGCCCGATGACGAGGATGCGCTCCGGCTCGCTGGCTGTCGTCTGTGGCGTCATACCGCGCCTTGTCCGTGGGTGGGTGTAGACGAATGGCGGCACGGGCCGACGTGCGGCCCTGCGCGTCAGAGGTAGCCCAGGTCCCGGAGTCGCTTCACCACGCGCTCGTCCACCGGCTCCGTGGGCTCCGGTGCGCACCGCTCCACGCCCTCCCCGTATGCCGCGTACTCGATCTCCCGCCCCGCCGTCACCTCGGGCCGCAGCAACTCCGTGAGCACCCGACCGTCGGACTCCTCCGGCACCGGCACGCCGAGCAGATACAGAATCGTCGGCGCCAGATCCACGATGGAGGCGTTGACGGGCTCCTCCAGGCTGGCGAACGCCGGCCCCGACGCCACCACGATCCCGTCGCTGCTGTGCCCCGCCCGCAGCAGCCCCCGCGCCGGGCGCAGGTGGCCCCTCCGGCACGGCTCGCGCCGCACGGACATGTCCTCCGTGATCAGCACCAGATCCGGCGCCTCCTCCACGTGCGGGCCCGTGTACAGCTCCTCGCGCCGGGCGATCTTCACGATGGGCTCAGCGCCGTCCGCGGCCGCCGTCTCGCCCGCCGCCTCGATGATGTCTGACACAACGCGCTCGTACTCCTCGCCCGGCGCCACGGTGCCGTCCCGCTCCCGGTCGCGCAGGTTGATCCGAATGCCCTCGGGCATCGTCGGGTCGCAGAACGCCCGCGTCTGGGCCCAATCGATCGAGCGCCCCATATGCAGAATGCTGGACTCCCGCGGGATGGTGATCTCCCGGTCGAGCCAGTGCTGCGGCAGCAGCTTCCCCAGCCACGCGACGCGCAGGCTCTGGAGCTGCCGCCCCACCGTCACGTGCTTCACGGCGCCGCCGCTCTCCCCAAACAGCGGCCAGCGCGCCCACTTCAGCAGCCCCCGGTCGGCCAGCCACTCGTTGGTGAAGAACGAGTGCCCCTTGACATTCGCCCCATGGTCGGACATGACCACGAACGACGTGTCCGCCGGCGCCTCCGCCACGAGCTTCCCGATGGCCGCGTCCACCTGCTCGTAGTGCCCGGCGATGATGTGCCCGCCGCGGCGCACCATCTCGTACGGCGGCTCCGGCGACCGGACGGCCTTGCCGAGGAACGCGTGCTGCGTCACGTCCGTCGTCCGGAACACTCCCACAAACAGATCCCACGGCTGCCCGCCCATGAGGTGCAGGAACATCCGCGTCCGGATGTCGGTCGCCCTGCCCAGCCAGCCCAGGGCCCCGCGGACCGTGCGCCGGAGCAGGCGCGTGCGGCTCGGGTCGGGCATGAGGGTGCCCACCTCGGCCGCCAGCTCGTCCCGCAGCTCCTCCGGGTACGTGAAGCTCGAGCGCGGATGCGGCGCCAGGAGCCCGCTCACCAGCACCCCATGCAGCGGCGCCGGGGGGTACGTCATGGGGACATTGGCAATCACGCTGCGCCTCTCCCGCGCCGACGCCAGATCCCATATGGTCGGGACGGCGACGCTGCG
>JASFTE010000316.1:0-6069 GCA_050114035.1 Armatimonadota bacterium
CAGCTTGTGCACCCCTACAACACGCATAATGGGCCATGCGTTATGTCAATTTGTTACATTTTCGTAACATGGCCCGCGCCGACAGTTGCCCAGCTAACACCCGCGACGGGCGCCGAGGGTATAGAACTTCAGCACCAGTCCCGCCGATGTGCTGCGGGGCAGAATCTCTCATCGGCGTCGCGCCTGGTAACCAACACACCCTTGGCCAGCCACCACGTGCGAGCCGGAAGTCAATGAGGAGGAAACACGATGAGCGAACCGACCCGGTGTGGAGTGAAGGCGAAGGTCGGCGAACCGGCGCCGGACTTCACCATGGGCAGCACCAAGGACCTCGAGACCCTCGAGGAGGACGTATCGCTTGCGGACTACAAAGGAAAGTGGCTCGTGCTGTTCTTCTACCCGCTCGACTTCACGTTCGTGTGCCCGACCGAGATCCTCGCGTTCAGCGACCGCATTGCGGACTTCGAGGCTCTCGACGCCGAGGTGCTCGGCGTGAGCATCGACAGCAAGTTCAGCCACAAGGCGTGGATCAACACGCCGCGCCATCAGAACGGCATCGCGGACCTGAAGTACCCCCTCGGCGCCGACCTCACCAAGCAGGTGGCGCGCGACTATGGCGTGCTCATTGAGGAGGAGGGCATCGCGCTGCGGGGCCTGTTCATCATCGATCCCGACGGCGTCCTGCAGTACCAGGTCGTCCACGCGCTGAACGTTGGCCGGAGCGTCGATGAGACCCTGCGCGTTCTGCAGGCGGTCCAGGCCGGCGGGCTGTGCGCCGCCGATTGGACGCCGGGCGAGGACCTCCTCACGCCAGACTAATCGCAGTCCCATACACGTGTATGCGCGAGATGATCCGGTGCCACGGGTCTGCTGGCGGCCCGTGGCGCCGTACTGCCTGAGGGCAGGAAGGCGACCAGGCCGCCGCCGCAGAAGGAGCCACGCGCCTGGCGCAACCCAACAGGAAGCGATGAGGAGGGCCTCCGACGATGCCGCTGCACATGAACGATCCGCTGCCGGATCTCGACGGCGCCACTGAATGGCTCAACTCGGAGCCGCTGACCCGCGACGACTGTGCGGGCCAGCCGGTGCTCTTCCATTGGTGGGCCATCAGCTGCCCCATCTGCAAAGAGCTGATGCCGACGGTGCTCGAGTGGCGGGAACGCTACGGGGATCGGGGCCTCAGGTTCGTCGGCGTCCACATGCCGCGCAGCCCTGAGGACACCGACGTGGAGAAGGTGCGGAGCACCTCGGAGGAGCTCTCGCTCTCGCACCCGCAGGCGATAGACAACCTGCACAAGCTGACGCAGGCCTTCGGCAACGAGCACCGATTCGTGCCCGCGTTCTATCTCTTCGATGCCGATGGCCGCCTCCGAGCCTACCGCGCGGGCGAGAAGGCGCCCGCCCCCATCGAAGAGGCCATCGAGCGGGTGCTGAAGGCTGATTAGAGCGGGACCGGCCTCCCAGTCTCCGCCGCCGCGCGAGCCTTCAGCACTATCTCGGTCATCCGGAAGCAGTCCTCTGCCGGGATGCGGCTCTCGCCCCGTCCCCCGATCGAGCGCACGAAGTCCACGAACAGGTTGTCGCCGTCCGCCAGCGGCAACTCGTGCGGCGCCTCATCCTGCGTCATGAGCGTGACCGACGATGCCGCGCCTCTCGCCTCGATGACACCCTCGCTCCCCGCCACCCGCAGCCGGTCATCGCCGTGCGTGGGAGCGGTTGCTGGCCGGCAGTAGTCGAGTCGCGCCGAGGCCGAGCCGCCGTTGTCCAGCTTCAGCGCCACCGTGGCGTTATCTTCCATGTCGCGCAGCTCCGGGTGCGCGGCGTTGGACTGGTACGCCATCGCCTCCGTGAACTCCCGGCCCGTGCTCCAGCGTATCAGGTCGAGGGCGTGGATGCCGATGAACGGGATGACCCCGCTGAAGGTGCGCCGATCCCGCTGCCACTCGGGCCGATTGCCGAGCTTGTAGGACTTCTGCATCGTCGCCAGCACTACTTCCCCGATCCGGCCGGCGGCGATGGCTTCCCTGACGCCCGCGTACATCGGCTCCAAGCGCATGGTGAGCAGCATTGACAGCCGCACGTCGCTCTGCGCCACTGCCTCGCGCACGGCGCCCAGTTCGTCGAGCGTCATCGCCAGCGGCTTCTCGGACACGGTGTGCAGGCCGCGCCGCGCGCACTCCACGAGCACATCCGCCCGCCCGCCGTCCGTGCCGCAGTGCACGGCGATGTGCACGTACTCCTTATCGAGCATCTCGCTATGGTCACCATAGGTCTTCGTATCGGCATCCGCCGCGGGCGACCCCTTGATGCGCGCCAGCGCCTCCTCGCTGTCATCTGCCGCCGCCGCGAGCCGCACGTCGGGCATCTGGGCGATCCCCTCCAGCACAACGCCCTGGTGTCCTTTGAGTCCGATAATGGCGACGTTGGTCATACGGCGCGCCTCCCTCTTGACACAGACCCGGTTTTGTGGTAGATTTTGCCTCGAATCACTTCGCTTCGGCTCGGGAATTGACTGAGGAGGGACGCCCGTGGCCGAGAGGGACGGCGTCGCCGCCCCACATGTCGGCACTACGGACGCCAGCAGGCGCAGTCAGTCGCCCGAACCGAATCTCCCCGTCGCAGCAGAGGGCGCACTCTTCCAGTCGCTTTGGCTGCCCATAGTGCTGTTTGCCGTCATCTCGACGACCGACGCGGTCAGCACCATGGTGCTGCTCCAGCGCGGGCTCATGAGCGAGTTCAACCCCCTCATGCGCTTCGTGCTCGAGCGGTTCGATCTCCTGGGCTTCGCACTCACGAAGCTCCTGCTCATTATCGTGCCCGTCTCCGTCTTCGCCTACTGCGGCCAGCACCGCCCCGACTTCGCCCGCCGCATTGTCTGGCTGGTCAACATCCTGTACGTCCTCACGTACGCCGCCCTCTTCTGGGTGGCGAACTCCTGACGACGTTCCCCGAGAGGCTCTCCCATCCTCTCCGGTAGTGGGCGCCCAGCCACGGAAGCACGCGTGCGCGTGCGCCTGGTCACGGGAGCCACGGCTGTCGCGGGGCTAGTAGGCGCCGCGGCCGCTGAGCACTGCGGGGATGGTGCGGAGCAGCAGCTTCAGGTCCAGCCAGATGGACTGATTCTCAATGTACTCGATGTCCATGCGGACCCAACGGTCGAAGGACACGTGGCTGCGCCCGCTCACCTGCCAGATGCAGGTCAGGCCCGGTTTCACCGATAGGCGGCGCATGTGCCACGGCTCGTAGTCCTCCACTTCCACCGGCAGTGGCGGCCTGGGCCCGACGAGGGTCATCTGGCCGGTGAGGACGTTGACCAGTTGCGGCAGCTCGTCGATGCTGTACTTGCGCAGCAGCCTCCCGATTCGCGTTACCCGCGGGTCATTGCGCATCTTGAAGACGGGCCCCGTGACATCGGCGTCCGCGGCCAGGGATGTCCGCACGGTCTCGGCGCCCACGGTCATGGAGCGCAGCTTGAACAGCCGAAACGGCACGCCGTCCTTGCCGACGCGCTCCTGCCAGTGGAAAATGGGGCCGGATGAATCGAGTCTTATCGCGATGGCCACCAGGGGGAAGAGAGGGGCGCACACGCCTATCGCGGCCAGCGATATCACGATGTCCATGATTCGCTTTGTCGTGCCATACATGATCGAGTGCCCGTGCCCTCTTGCAGCCTCAGCCGTTCTCGTCGGCGTCCCACCTTCCCTCGAACGCCACGTAGAGCTCGGCAAGCAGCTCGCTCAGAAGCTCCTGCGTGTCCGCGGGCGAACCGCGCACGTCCGCCGTCAGCAGGAGCAGTACGCCCCCGCGACCGCGCCCCGACACGGCCATGCGAAAGCACTGGCGCATCCAACTGTGAGTGGCCTCACCAGGGGTAAGGAACGTATACAGCGCCGCGCGTCGCCTCTTCTCCCGAACGACCAGCAACTCCTCCGCGGGCAATTGGCCGACGCCGACTCCGCCCGGAATGGCTATCCTGCGCGGCCGCTGGTCCATCGGCGACCACCCCCCCCCGATGAGGCACGCGGCCGGCGAATGAACGCTGCGCCAGTCTCTGCTGTACACGGCCGCAGCCTCGACCACGTCCTCGCCGCACTGGTATGCCTTGACGGAGAGCTTGTCGGGCGCCAGGTACGCGTAGATCTCCTCGTCAACGGGCACCGGGCTAGTGGTCCACCGGCCGAGAGTCGCCGGCAGCACCGGGAAAGGACGCACGGCTCCCTGCCGCACGGCGAAACGGGCACGCACCCAGTAGACGCCGCCATTCGCCGCCGCCAGGAGCGCGACGCACGCTAGAATACGTCTCGAATGTCGCGACATCCGAGCAGTCTCCCTATCCCGATCAAGCCTATGAGTCCCACAATGAAGACGATGACGCCCGAAGCTCCATGGAACAAGCCCTCGGCGGCCTCCTCTCCGAAACACTTCCCCACCAGCACCACGATCGTGATCCGCACCATGTTCGCCATCACGGCCACCGGCGCCGCTGCGGCAAAGACCGCGAGCCGCTTCCACAGGGGCGCTTGGAACAGGTAGGCAAGCAGCGCGGCGAGGGCCGTCATGGCGATGATGGACTTCAGCCCGCTGCACGGCGCTCCCACGACGAAGGTGTACTCCGGCACGTGGATGCTGGGCCCGTCCATCTGCGTCGGAATGCCCAGCGCGTTCAGGAGCGCCACCGCGCCGACCGTCGCGTTGCGCTGCAGGGGATTGGAGAAGGCATCGGCGAGCATTCGCCCCAGCGGCACCATGAAGAGCAGGAAGGCAACCGGGAACAGCAGCTCCCCGGCCGCCGTTCTGCCCCAGAGCCACAGCAGCAGGCCTCCGATGACCGCCACCAGCGATAGCGCGGACACGAAGTGCACGTCCACCCACGTGCCGGTGGCATGCATCAGGAGGCCCCCGACCACCAGCGCACACCCGGAGGCTTGCCCCTGGAGCGGAATGCCCGCCAGGCGCTCCCGCTTGGCCCATACGAGGAAAGCGACGATGATGGGGATGAAGAAGGCATGGCCGTAGTACACGTCCGTGTGCCAGGCGGCCACCATCCACACCAGCACCGGCGCGTACAAGGTCAGAACGAGGCCCCCGATGGCCACGATCCCGGCGACGAGATACGGCTCCGGCCGCTCCTCGGCAGGCGCCGACTCCGTGCCTGCGCCGACTCGTTCGGGCTCCGTGGGCTGCCGGGGCGCGTCTCCCATCGCCTCTGGTACTCGTGTCCGGGGGTTGATGCGGAGTATAGCGGAAAGAGGGCCGTGGCGCAATATCCCACCCCGTGCGGACAGGCGCCTGCCGGGGCTCGCTCATGAGGCGGCCGGCCGCGGCGCTGCGGGGGCAGACGTCCCCTGTCCTACAGCCCCTTCGCCGGGAGGTCGTGCAGCACCCTCAGAGTGGTTTGCCACAGGGGAGGAAGAACGCCCGTCAGGCGTCGGCCGCGCCCTCGCGCCGGAGTAGTTCGTCGGGCCTAGCCATCACGTGCACGTACAGCTCGTTCCAGGCCGCGGTCCGCGGACGATGCTTGGGCCCGTCGGGTCTCCCCGCCTCGGCGGCATCCACCGGCGGCATCTGGTCCACCGTGACCGCGTGTCGTGCGGCCTGTGGGTCGCTGCCCCGCGGATCTGCCTCGGCCCGCGCCGCGTCGAGGGCAGTCGGCGCCTTCATGCGGTCGGCGTACACGTGGCCGTAGGCTATGGCGAAGTCGTCGTATGCCGACGCCTCGAACGGGTTCAGCCTGAGCGCCCTACCCAGTGGCGCCAGCGCCCGCCGGTACTCGCGCTTCCGCACCAGGATGTGGCCCGCCGTGGCGCACGCCCTCGCGGCAGCCTCGTCGTCGCCGTACGCTTCGAGCGCTGTCCCCGCCGCGCCATAGTACGAGGCATTGCTGCCGGCCAGATGCGCCGCCGCGCCGTACTGCCGCGCGGCCTCGGCATGAGCCCCCCGGGCCGACAACCGTTCGCCCGCCGAGAAGTGCTCGGCCGCCTTCCGCGCGAGCCAGTCCGCGCGATCGCTGCGCACCTGCGCCGACAGCGCCGGCACGGTGCGCGCCAGCAGGGGGACGTCCTCGTGCAC
>JASFTE010000317.1:0-6042 GCA_050114035.1 Armatimonadota bacterium
CTTTACTCGCTTGCCGTCCCGGATGCCGCCGGCGCAGTCGAAGATGATTTCGCTGAGCGGCGTGCCGAGAGGTCGCTCGTAGTTGCCGGGCCTGCTGACGTGCCCGCTGACGGAGAAGATCTTGGTGCCCGGCGCGCGGCGGGCGCCAATGCCGGCGAACCACTCGGCGCCGTTGTTGATGATGTGCGGGACGTTGCAGAGCGTCTCGACGTTGTTCACGACCGACGGGCGCTCAACGATGCCGCGCTGGCCGGGGAACGGCGGCTTGATGCGCGGGTAGCCGCGCCGCCCGTCCAAAGAGTTGAGCAGCGACGTCTCCTCGCCGCAGATGTACGCCCCCGCGCCCCGGTGCACCACGACGTGCATCCGCTTGTCGGTGTCGAGCACACGATCGCCCAGGTAGCCCCGGTCGTACGCCTGAGCGATGGCCTTCTCGAGCTGCGCCGCCGCCTGATGGAACTCGCCGCGGATGTAGATGTACGTCCACTCCGCGGCGTTGGCGAAGGCGGAGATGCAGCAGCCCTCGATCACCTCGTGCGGATTGCGCTCCATGAGCTGGCGGTCCTTGAAGGTGCCCGGCTCCCCCTCGTCGGCGTTGCAGCACATGTAGTTGGGGTCGCCGTCCTTGACGGTCAGGCTCCACTTGCGCCCGGTGGGGAAGTACGCGCCGCCGCGCCCGCGCAGGACGGAGCGGGAGACGACTTCGATGACCTCCGCGTCCGTCATCTCGCGGAGCACCTTCTGCCACCCGCGATAGCCGCCGCGCTCGATGTAGACTCCGATGTCATCGAGGTCGGGCACGTCGTGATGTTGGGTGAGGAACAGCTCAGCCATTCGCCTCGCCTGTCCCCTCGCCGCCGCTGTGTCCCAGCTCCTTCAGGATCGCGTCGAGACGCTCGGGCGTGAGATCGCGATGCTCCCGGTCGTTGATGTGCACGACGGGCCCGCCGTCGCACGCGCCGAGGCACTCACACTCGCGCAGCGTGAACTTGCCGTCCGGCGTCGTCTCTCCGAGCTCGATTCCGAGCTTGCCCTGGAGATGCTCAACGAGCTCCTCGCCGCCCAGCAGGCCACAGGGCATGCTCGTGCACACGTCGATGACGTACTGCCCCACGGGCTCCAGATGGAGCATGTGGTAGAAGCTGGCGACGGCCGTGACCTCCGTCGTCGTCAGCTCGAGCTGCTCGGCAACCTCGGCAATGGCCTCATCGCTGAGGTGCCTGTGCTTCGCCTGCGCGGCGTGCAGCGCCGGCAGGATGGCGCAGCGTCTGCGCGGGTACTTGGTCAGCAGCTCTGAGATTGGCATGTGTTCGTGTGTCGCCATGATGCGGCTCCATAGCGCGACGCCGCGTGGCACGGCTTGCTTGTCAAGCCGTGCGTCTGTGCCCCTACCGATCCGAATCGCCCAGCACGAAGTCCAGGCCGGCCATGATGGCAACGACGTCGGCCACCAGGTGCCCCTCGACCATCTTCGGCAGGCACTGCAGGTTGGCAAAGGACGGCGTGCGCACGTGCACGCGGTAGGGCTGCCGCGAGCCGTCGCTCACGACGTAGAAGCCGAGCTCGCCGCGAGGCGATTCGATGCGCTGGTACACCTCGCCCGGCGGCACGGAGAATCCCTCCGTGTACAGCTTGAAGTGGTGGATCAGGGACTCCATGTCCCGGTGGATCATCTCTTTCGGCGGCGGCGTCACCTTGGGATCCTCCACGCGCCACGGGCCGTCCGGGAGGCGATCGAGAGCCTGCTCGACGATGCGCAGGCTCTGGCGCATCTCCTGGATACGCACGGCGTACCTGTCGTAGACGTCGCAGTTCTCACCGGTGGGCACGTCGAACTCGTAGGTCTCGTAGCCGCTGTACGGGCAGGCGGCGCGGACGTCGTGGGCGACGCCCGAGGCGCGCAGGCACGGGCCCGTGAGGCCGAGCGCTATGGCGTCCTCGGCTGAGATGACTCCGATCCCCTTGGTGCGCTGCAGCCATATCGGGTTCTGGCTCAGGAGGCCCTCGTAATCGTCGATGTGGCCCGGGAACGTATCCAGGATGTTCTCCACGGCCTCCTCAAAGCCGTCGGGCAGGTCGAGCGCGAGGCCGCCGACGCGGAAGTAGGTGGTCATCATTCGCGCGCCGGAGCACAGCTCGAAGATGTCCATGAGCACTTCGCGCTCGCGGAAGCAGTACAGGAACACCGTCATGGCGCCGAGCTCGAGGCCGTGCGTGGCCAGCCACGCCAGGTGGCTGCCGATGCGGGTGAGCTCGGTGAGCAGGACGCGGGCGACCTGTGCGCGCTGCGGGACCTCCAGATCCAGCAGCTTCTCGACGGCGAGGCAGATGCCCAGATTATTCGACAGTGGAGCGAGGTAGTCCATCCGATCGGTCAGCGGGATGGCGCGGCAGTACGTCTTGTGCTCCATCGTCTTCTCAATGCCGGTGTGAAGGTAGCCGATGTGCGGCGTCGCCTTCACCACCGTCTCGCCCTCGAGCTCCAGCTCCAGCCGCAGCACGCCGTGCGTGCTCGGGTGCTGGGGACCCATGTTCAGGTTGAGCGTTTCTCGTGTGGTGGTCTCGGTTGCCATCGCGAATCCGGGAGCCCAGCAACCGGGCGGGCGCCCTCGCCCGATCACGTCTCCATGGGTCTGCCGTGGCGGAACGGTATGGGCTCGGTGGTGAGCGGGAAGTCCTTGCGCAGTGGGTGCCCCTCGAATTCATCCCACATGAGTATGCGCCGCAGATCCGGGTGCCCCTCGAACTCCACGCCGAGCATGTCGTACGCCTCGCGCTCGTACCAGTTCGCGCCGGGCCACACCCCGGTGACCGTCGGCACCGGCTCGCCCTCGCCCACCCGGATCTTGATGCGTACCGAATGCCCCTTGGACAGCGAGTACGCGTGGTAGTTGATGTCAAAGCGCTTCTCGCGCTCCGGGTAGTCGGCGGCACAGAGGTCGGAGAGCAGGTCGTATGCCAGGTCCTCGTCATCTCGCAGCCGCGTGCAGACGTCCACGATGCGGGCCGCCGGGACGGTGACCGTCAGCTCGCCGCGGGAATGGGACACCGCGACGATGTCGTCGCCGAGGGCGGCGCGGAGCTTCGTCTCGGTTATGTTCGCCCCCTCACTCATCTGGGCGTCTACCTGCGATCCGAGAGCTTCTCCTGATCGACCCTCTTCTGCAGCTCCATGAAGCCTTCGAGCAGGGCATCAGGCGACGGCGGGCAGCCCTCGACGTATATGTCCACCGGGATGATCTTGTCCACGCCCTGCAGGATGGCGTAGTTATTGAACACGCCCCCACAGGAGGCGCACGCGCCCATGGCGATGACCCACTTGGGCTCGGGCATCTGGTCGTACAGGTGCTTGACGATGGGCGCCATCTTGTTCGACACACGGCCGGCGACGATCATCACGTCGGCCTGGCGGGGCGATGGGCGGAAGACCTCGGCCCCAAAGCGGGCGATGTCCCACCGTGCCGCCGCCATGGACATCATCTCGAAGGCGCAGCACGCCAGCCCGAAGCTGAATGGCCACAGGGACCAGCGCCTGCTCCAGTTGATGACCCGCTCGATCGTCGTGGTGACCACCGGGATGTGCGGGATGCGGCTCTCAAGTCCCATCAGTCATGCCTCACTGCAGCCAGGGAGCCTCCGCGCTCCGGGCTAGAAGCGGAAGAACTGCGGCAGTGCTTGCGTCGCCGACGAAAGGACAAAGGACGGATACACGCCCAACCATAGCGTTGCCACGCCGGTGACGGCAACCGTGGCGCTGACCCACTCCAGCCCCGCGCGTGCCGG
Organism: Armatimonadota bacterium; assembly: GCA_050114035.1. GTDB lineage: Bacteria > Armatimonadota > Zipacnadia > JAUWAU01 > JAUWAU01 > JAUWAU01. Next base: position 3,784 of record JASFTE010000317.1, read on the forward strand.
CGCTGGCCCTTCGGCCTCCTTGGCCTCGCGCATGTACAGCAGCACGACGATGCGCAAGTAGTAGTAGACGGACACGACGCTATTGAGCACGCCGATGACCGCCAGGCCCACGAAGCCGGCCTTCACTGCCGCACTGAACAGGTAGAACTTGCCCAGGAAACCGGCCGCCGGCGGGATGCCGGCGAGGGATATCATGAACAGCGCCATGGCGATGCCCAGCCACGGCCGCTTGAAGCCGAGGCCGGTGTAGTCCTCGATCCTGACGGCGCCGCCCTTGCGGCTGAGGGCAATCACCGTACCGAACGCGCCCAGGGTCGCCACCACGTACACAACCGCATAGAAGACGATGGCGCGGATGCCCAGCTCCCCGCCCGCGATGATGCCCACCAGGATGTAGCCCGCGTGGGCGATGCTGGAATAGGCGAGCATGCGCTTGATGTCCCGCTGCGCGATGGCCACCACGTTGCCCACGGTCATCGTGAGTACGGCCACGACCCAGAGCACGCTCGCCCACTCGTCGTGCATCGTGGGAAGGGCCACGAGGAATATGCGGATCAGCGGGGCGTACAGGGCGGCCTTCGGACCGGCGGCGATGAATGCCGTGACGGGCGTCGGGGCGCCCTGATACACGTCAGGAGCCCAGAAGTGGAAGGGCGCCAGAGCCGCCTTGAAGCCCAGGCCGACCACGATGAGCGCAATGCCCGCCAACACGAAAGGCGGCTTTGCGGCGCCGCGACCCACGACTATGGCCATCTGGTTCAGCGTCGTCGTGCCGGTCCCCCCGTACATGAGGGCGATGCCGTACAGCAGGAACCCCGCGGCGAACGCCCCGAGCAGGAAGTACTTGAGCGCAGCCTCGTTCGACCGCAGCCTGCCCCGCGCCATCCCGGCCAGAACGTACGTCGGGATGGCAGCCAACTCGACGCCGAGGAAGATCATGAGCAGATCATTGCTGCTAACCAGCAGCAGCATGCCGCACGTGGCGAGCAGGATGAGGGCGTAGTACTCCTTGAAAGCGATGCCCTCGGCGGGGAGCTGACCGATGGAAAGCAAGATGACGAGTGCCGTGGCGGCCAGGACCACGATCTGCAGGTACGTGCCCAGTGGGTCCATGGCGACCGCGTTGCCGAAGCAGTACGCGGCGCCGGCGCCCCAGAGCTGAAGGGCGAAAGCCGCGGCAACGACGATGAAGAGCAGTGACACAGCGGCTGGCAGCCGGGCGGCGCGCTCGTGGGCCGCGAGGCTGACGATCAGCACCACCAGGGAGCCCACGCCGACGATGAGCGCCGGCGTTATCGCCTCCCAGGCCACCGTGGACAGATCGAGAATGTACTCGGTCACCGTGCCACTCCTGAACGCGATGGCTGTATGGCCCCGGCTGCTGGGCCCCCCGGGGCGATCTCCGTGTCGGTCGTGTTCGTCGCCGAGCCCGCCGCGGCGCGCACGGGTCGGTCGGCGATCCGTGGCACACTGGCCGAGAGCCTCTCGGGCGTGTCCCTGGCGCCCGCATCCTGCGACGCCGTCGCCACGATGGCGCTCATCGTCGCCTCGGTCCGCTCAAGAAACGGCTTCGGGTACAGCCCTATCCAGAAACACAACAGGACGATGGGCACGAGCGTGATGATCTCACGGGCCCCCAGGTCCGGCAGGGCGCGGTTCTCCTCGTGCTCGATGGGGCCGTGCATGACGCGCTGATACATCCAGAGCAGGTAGATGGCGGCGAGCACGACCCCGCTCGCCGCCAACACCCCGAAGACCTTCGCCGTCTGGAATGCCCCCACCAGGATGAGGAACTCGCCCACGAAGCCGTTCAGACCCGGCAGGGCCACGGACGAGAGCACAATGATCGTGAAGAACGTGCCAAACACGGGCATCGGCTTGTAGACGCCGCCGTAGTCGGCGATCATGCGCGTGTGACGCCGCTCGTACAGCATCCCGACGACAAGGAACAGCGCGCCCGTGCTGAGGCCGTGGTTCACCATCTGGATCACGGCGCCCTGGACGCCCTGCAGGTTGAAGGCGAACAGGCCGAGCACACAGAAGCCCAGGTGGCTGACGCTGGAGTACGCCACCAGCTTCTTCACGTCCGGCTGCACCATCGCCACGCACGCGCCATAGATGATGCCCACTACCGCCAGGACGGCGATGAAGGGCATGAGCGTCTGTGCCGCGTCCGGGAACAGCGGCAGGCAGAACCGCGCGAAGCCGTACAGCCCGATCTTCAGCAGGACGCCTGCCAGGATCACACTGCCCGCCGTG
>JASFTE010000318.1:0-6017 GCA_050114035.1 Armatimonadota bacterium
AGGACATCGATCCCCCTTGGCCCGTTCAGTCGCGCATGGTAGACGAGGCTGGTCGATGGGCTGCCGAAGCCCTCAATGTAGTCGCGGCACAGTTGGGTGACCTTCGCCTGCAATGGGTCATCAGCTCCCCACAGCGGGTGGGTTATGGCGAGCGTGCAGACGGCGGTGAGTAGGAGGTGGCTGCTCATCGTGCAGTGTCACGGCCGGAAGGCGGTGCGCAGCGGCACGTCGCGTTCGACTTTGGCGTACCACCCCTGCGGCGCCCACTCGTCGGTGTGGAGGTAGCAGCGCACGGTGACGGCGTCGCTGCCCTCCTCAAATGTGAGCAGGCGCGTCATCGGCACGGCCTTGCTCATCGCATGGTAGTTGGTCATGGCGGCGACGTTGATGAAGGTCACGCCCCACTTCTGCTCCACGTGAGACTTCCCGCCGTACGTGTCGTCGGGATGCGTGTGCGTGTGACCGCCGAGCCAGATGTCCATGGCGCTGGGATTGTCACCGAGGTAGTCGGTGAAGGCGGTACTGTCGGGCTCGTCGCCGACGAAGTACAGATAGGATGCGCCCTCGGGTGCGCCGTCCTTGAAGTTGCCATGGTACCGGCCTGTGATGCCCTCCCCCCGACCGGAGGCGACGGTGGTGTCGCGCAGCATGTGGTGATGGCAGGTGAGGATGATCTTGTCCGGATTCGCCTCCACGGTGCCCTTCCACCACTCGAAGGTCTCCCGGGTGACCTTCCCCGCCGGGTAGCCACCGCGCTCGCGCCGGCCGGCCGGTGGGCCGCCATCGTTGCGGTCGCCCAGCATGATGATGAGCATGTTGCCGACGGAGATCGTGTAGCGCTCCCACGTGCCCTCGACGGGATACGGTCGGCGGTCGTTGTGGACTCCGGAGATCGCCGGGTTGCGGCCGAGGGGATCGATCCACTTCCGGAACCACCACTGCGTCGGCTCGCCCGGGCCGCTGCCGTCGTGATTGCCCAGCAGGTTGTAGAAATGCTCCCGGGGATGCGTCTCGGCGGCGCCGAACTGCCGCACGACTTCCTCGCCGTGGCGGTCCTGCGGCGTCCCCTGCTCGCCAGTGAGGTCGCCCAGGTGGAGCATGATGTCCCACTCGAAGGGCGGCCCGCCGAGATCGCCGCCGTGCTCGCTGTGGCTGATGGACTCGGCGAGGCTCCGGCGGCCGTGGCGGATGTCCGTGTGGACGTGGGAACAGCAGCTGGCCCACAGGTTGAACTCGGACACGGTTGGATCGGCCTCCTGTGCTCTGGGGCTTGCGCAGATATGGCGCGACGTGTTAGGGATACGCGAAGGCGCGCGTGCTGTCAAGCGACCGGGGAGGAACGGAGGGGTCGGGGGCCGGGCGCCGAACTACGGGACGCGCACAGCAGCCGGGACGATAGCTGCGGCGCACGGGGAGTTGAGGCGCGCATGCGTCTGTTAGGGTGGATCATCCTCGGGGGACTGGCCGGCTGGATCGCGTCGGTGCTCATGAAAGAGCGCCAGGGCTGTCTGGCCAACGTCCTCGTGGGCATCGTCGGCGGGGTGCTCGGAGGGTGGCTGTTCCAGCTCGCGGGCGGGGTGGGCGTCACCGGCTTCAACCCGTGGAGCCTCTTCGTGGCGGTTGTGGGGTCAGTCGTCTTGATACTTATCGTGCGGTATCTGAGAGGACCGGGCAGGCGGCAGTAGTCGCAGCAGGCTGACCGACGCGGGCATACGGGGCACCAAGTAGACAGGAGTGTAACCGTTCACCATGGCAACACCCGCGCAGGAGAGCGTTCCGATCATTCCCCGCAAGCTGCTCTTCGGCAACCCGGACAAAACGCAGGCCCGCCTGAGTCCGGACGGAAGCAGGATCAGTTACCTGGCGCCGCGCGATGGAGTCCTGAACGTCTGGGTGGGCCCGGCGGACAGGCCCGGCGAGGCGCAGCCGGTGACGCGCGACACGCGGCGCGGCATTCGCATCCACTTCTGGGCGTACACGAATCGGCACGTCATCTACCTGCAAGACAAGGAGGGGGACGAGAACTGGCACGTGTACTGCGTTGATCTGGAGAGCGATGCGATCAGGGACCTGACGCCCTTCGATGGCGTGCAGGCGCGCGTCGAACACGTCAGTCACCACTTCCCCGGCGAGATCCTCATCGCGCTCAACAACCGCGTCGCCGAGCTGCACGACATCCACCGGGTGAACATCGAGACGGGCGGGAGCGAGCTGGTGCTGGAGAACCCGGGATTCGCCGGGGTGATGATGGACGACCAGTACACGCCGCGGCTGGGCGTCGGCTACAGCCCGGAGGGCGGCATGATCGTCGTGGGCCTCCCGGTTGACGACTCCGCCGAACCGTTCATGGCCATCGGGCCGGAGGACATCCTGACGACGCAGCTCGTCGATTTCGACAAGGCGGGCGGTACGCTGTACCTGATCGACGGGCGCGGCCGGGACACGGCGGCTCTGACGACGCTGGACCTGCAGACGATGGAGCAGACGCTGGTGGCGGAGAACCCACGGGTGGACATTGACGGCGTGATGATCCACCCGACGGAGAAGACGCTGCAGGCCTACGCGATCGACTACGAGCGACGGGAATGGGAGGCACTGGATGAGTCTGTCGCCGGGGACCTGCAGGTGCTGGGCGAGGTGACCGACGGCGACTTCGACGTGGTGAGCCGCACACTGGACGATTCCATCTGGTTCGTCGCCTACGATCTCGACTGCGGGCCAGTGCGGTACTACCGCTACGAGCGGGAGACGCAGAGAGCGGAGTTCCTCTTCACCGATCGCGAGGCGCTCGAGGAGGCGCCGCTCGTGCGGATGCACCCCAGGACGATGAGGTCGCGCGACGGGCTGGAGCTGGTCTCGTACCTGAGCCTTCCGGTCGGAACGGACCCCGACGGGGATGCGCGGCCGGAGGAGCCGCTGCCGCTGGTGCTGTGGGTGCACGGCGGTCCGTGGGCCCGGGACGATTGGGGCTTCGATTCGGTCCACCAGTGGCTGGCGAACCGCGGGTACGCCGTGCTGAGCGTCAACTTCCGCGGCTCCACGGGCTTCGGGAAGGAGTTCGTCAACGCGGCGAATCACGAGTGGGGCGGGAAGATGCACGACGATCTCGTCGATGCCGTCCAATGGGCCGTGGCCGAGGGGATCGCCGACCCGGAGCGCGTCGCCATCGGCGGCGGAAGCTACGGCGGATACGCGACGCTGGTGGGGATGACCATGACGCCCGAGGTGTTCGCGTGCGGCGTCGATCTCGTCGGACCGTCGAACCTCATCACGCTCCTGGACAACGTCCCCGAGTACTGGATCCCGATACTCCCGCTCTTCACGAGTCGCGTCGGGGACAATACGACCGAGGAGGGGAAGGCCCTCCTGCTGGAACGCTCGCCGCTCACGTACGTGGAGCGGATCGCGAAGCCGCTGCTCATCGGCCAGGGCGCCAACGACCCCCGTGTCAAGCAGCAGGAGTCCGACCAGATCGTGGCGGCCATGCAGGAGCGGGACATCCCCGTCACGTATGCGCTCTACTCGGACGAGGGGCACGGCTTCGCGCGGCCGGAGAACTCCATGTCCTTCTGGGCGGTGACGGAGGCGTTCCTCGCCGAGCACCTCGGCGGACGCTACGAGCCCATCGGCGATGCATTTGAGGGCTCGACCATCGAGATCCGCGCCGGGGCGGATCAGGTAGAGGGACTGGCTGATGTGGCGGGGGACGGCGGCAGTTGAGCGACATGGCGGGGCGGCACAGGCCGGATGGGCGGAGATGATCGCGAATGAGAACATGCGGCGTCCCTGCACTCGCGGCAGGTCTCCTGGCTCTTCTCGCCGGGAGCGCGGCCGCGGAGGTGGCCATTGAGAGCAGCAGCGTGAGGCTGGTGCTCGGCGATGACGCGGTGTGGCAGTCGCTCGTGGCGAAGGCCGACGGGCGCGACCGGCTGGCCCCGGACGCAAAGCTGACCGTCGCCGCGGTGCGGCATGGTGGGAGGACGTTCAATGCCTCGTCGGTGGCGGCGAGGGGCGATGCCCTCACCGTCACGTTCGCCGGCACCGATACGGTGCTCGAGTACGTTGTGCAGCAGAGCGAGAAGTGGACCGTGTTCTGCGTCCAGGCCATACGCGGCACGAGGCCCGAGAGCGCCATCTTCCTCCGCGTCCCCGTGGCGATCACCGCGAACGTCGGGCGCCGCCTGAACGCGGCGTGGGATCACGAGACGACGATCTGCGTGATGGCCGCGAACCGGCAGGCGGACTGCCGCGCGTCGGGCGGGAAGTTCGCGACGCTGACGGCATCCACCCAGGATGCGCCCGGGCCGCGGATCGAGGGCGCCGCGGCGGCGCTGATCGTCTGCCCGACGCCCGAGTTCAAGGCGGTCGCCAGAGATGCGTCTCACGCCTTCGGCCTGCCGACGAATGAGGACGCCGACGGCACGCCGGTCAAGGACACCGATCTGGCGCGGGGATCGTACTGGTTCCTGCGGTTCAGTGCGGCCGAGGTGGACAAGGTCATCGAGTACTGCGAGAAGACCGGCTTCAAGCAGGTCATGCTGTCGTCGAGCTCCTGGTGCACCTCGCCGGGGCATTACACGTTCAACACCAGCCGCTACCCCGACGGGCGCGAGTCCCTGAAGCGGGCCGTGGACCGGCTCCACGCGGAGCGGATCCTCGTCGGGATGCACTGCTTCGTCTCGAAGGTGTCGAAGAAGGACTCCTATGTGACGCCCATCCCGGATAGGCGTTTCTGGGTGGATCGTGAGACAACGTTGGCCGAGGCCATTGATGCCGAGGAGACGGCGGTCCGGGCAGGCCCCGATCTGCGGGAGTGGCCCGGCAGCCCGGTGTGCTCCCAGAAGCGCTGGGAGGGCGGCGTCGTCAAGCACCAGGAGGTCATTATTGGCGATGAGATCGTGCAGTACGAGGCCATCGGACCGGAGGGCAAGTGGGACACGTTCCTGGGCTGCGCGCGCGGGGCGTGGGGGACGATGGCGGCGCCGCACGCGGCGGGAGAGGCGGCCCGGCACTATGGCGTGGACGGGTGCATCAACGGCTACATCGTCGATCAGGAGACGAGCCTGATGGGCGAGGTGGCCGACCGGATCGCGGGCATCTTCAACTACTGCGGCTTCGACATGGTGTACTTCGATGGCGGCGAGGACGTGGACCGGCGGCGCTTCAACTACTACGCGGCCAACTTCCAGGATCACGCGATGCGACGCTTCGCCAGGCGCCCGATTGTGCACATGGGCACGGTGCGGCCGCACCTGCTCTGGCACTCGTTCGCGCGGACGGCCACGTGCGATACGTATCTGAACACGCTGCGGGGGGCGATCATCTCCGGAGCGAGCATCGAGCAGTGGCCGACGGTGAAGGGGCACATTGACCGGTCGGTGCGGCGGGTGATGGACGGGAAGCGAAGCATGATGCCCGGGGAGCTGGGTTGGTTCGGCATCTGGCCCAAGGGCGATGATACCGACGGGCTGCAGCTCGACGAGGCCGAGTACCTGATGTGCAAGTCGCTGGCGTACGATGCGCCCGTGTCGCTGCAGACCAGCTTCGACCGGATGGACTCCCACCCGCTCACGCCGGGGATACTCGAGATCGTGCGTGAGTACGAGAGGCTCCGAATGGGCGCCGGCGTGTCTGAGGACGTCACCGAAATGCTCGCCGAGATCGGCCGCGACTTCGCCATGGTGCAATGGGGCCGCGAGCGCACCTTCGTGCCGGTGGAGGAAGTGCCACTGGTCGGCGGGACGCAAGATGCCCGGGCGTTCGTTGGTGAGCTCGGGGATGGGAGCGTGGCAACGCTCTGGCACTACCTGCGCGAGGGGCACGTGCTGCTCGGGCTGGATCCGGCGAAGGTCACCCTCACGAGCTTCGCGGGCGAGGGACTGCAGTTTGAGATCGAGGACGGCAAGCCGCTGATCCCCGTCGGCTCACGGCGCAACACACTGATCTGCAGGGGGCTCAGCCCGGCGGAGCTGCGCAGTGCGCTGGAAGCTGCTGAGGTGCGCGAGCGCGAGCCGACG
>JASFTE010000319.1:0-5997 GCA_050114035.1 Armatimonadota bacterium
TCGTGTGCTTCGAGGTGGCGCCGGCGGGCGGCGGCGAGTAGGCCGACGTTGACATCTACGCCCAGCGCCTGGACGGGGAGGGGAACATGGCATGGCACGAGGGAGAGAAGTCGGTGCCCGTCGCCGACGACGACGGGCTCGAGCGAAACCTCTGCGCCGTGGTCATCGGGGGAAGGTAGGCGAGGGCGCCCGGCAGCGGCGGCCGCCTACGTCCGCTCGAAGGCGAACTCCAGCTCGTTCGGCCAGCTCCGCTGCCAGTCCGGGTGGAAGGCGTTGCTGATCCCCTGCGCGCACGCCCGGTCGCGGGCAAGCTCCATGTCCGGCCCGCCGGTGTCGTGGTTGACCCGGAAGCTGAACTTGACCCTCTCGCCCGCGTCCAGCAGCGCCTTCACGTGGGGAATCTCGGACCACGGCAGCGCACACTCCACGATCCGCGTCCCGGCCGCGTACCGGACCTCGAGGGCCCCGTCCGTCACCGCGCCCTCCCTGCGATGCTTCGGCTGGCGCGGGTAGAAGTGCTTGCGCGGCATGCCCGGCGCCTCGAGCCGCCAGATCTCGTTGCCGCCGCCGTACTCGTCGGCGACCTTATTCAGTGCGTACTGGTAGTCCGTGGTCTTGTACCAGATGAACTTCGGCATGCGCCCCGGCAGGTGGCTCATCCAGCCATCCTCCCCCAGCGGGATGGCGTTGAACCCGATGAGGACGTTGTCCACCGGGACCGATTTGTGCCCACTGGGCAGCGCGGGCCAGCGCCGGTAGCTGAATCGCCGCACGCCCGCGGGCCACCGCAGCTCCCGAAGCTCCCCCGTCTGCTCCCGGGCGCGGCGTCCCCGTCGCTCCACTACCGGCTCGTAGCACACCTCCGGGTAGAAGTCGGCGTCGTGATCGCGCTCCGCGAACCGCAGCGTCCCCGGGTGCGGGGTATCGTCGGCGATCTTGGCGGCGAAATAGAAGTGCTCGTCGTCGTAGGCCACATAGCCGGTGGCGACGCCGCTCGCCTCCCCCGGCTCGAAGCTCTCGAACGGCAGCCACATCTGTTGCTCGAATGACGCGCCGCCCTCGCCGCTCACGTTGATCGTCTGCGGCAGCGCGCCCCGCCAGTCGTCGAGCGCGCCATCCACGCGGATCGTCCTCCTGCTGATCCAGTTGACGCGCATCTCCTCGTCGTGCACCGCCACCCCGTCCCGCCCGGCATCGAAGCTCAGCGACAGCGGGTACGTGTTGCTCGCCGCGGCTTCCCCGCCGACCACCTTCACCTGCACCCACTTCTGCTCCCGCGGCGCGAAGCTCAGCCGCGGCGGATACTCTATCTCCAGGTCCCCCAGGGCGACCGACAGCGTGCCGGTGATCGGGCGATTGCGCTGGCTCGTCAGCCGCAGCCGCATGGTGGGCCGCCGCTCGATGGGAGCCGTCATGTCGTACGGAATCATCTCCAGCGGCTCTATGCCCTCGACGCGCGCCTTGCGCAGCGCCTCGAGCAGCTTCTCGAAGCTCCCTGCCCTCTCCGGATCGGCCCGCAGAAAGGAGCTCTTGTCGCTCAGCGGAATGGCGATCTTGCCGGCCTTCGTCGGCGCCCGGTTCCCGTACGAGTCGTACAGGCTGAAGGCGCCGCCCGACGCATTGATGCTCATCGAGGCCCCGGTGAAGGGCATCGGCTCGTGCAACCGCTCGCGCAGCTCCGCACGCTCCTGGGCGGCGTCCAGCGGCAGCGCGGCCAGTTGCCGCTCGAGCTCCTGCTTCGCCTTGACCTCCTCCAGGCTCCGGACCGTGTAGCGCAGGTGCGTGGGGTGCTTCTTGCCGAAGAGCGCCCCGATGTCCCCGAGCACCACCACCGTGCCGTCGTCCGCGTTCCCGCCGAGCCCTTCGAAGACGTAGACCCATGGCAGGCCGCTCTTGAGGAGGATCTCCCCGAAGTCCCGCTCGCCGATGAAGTGCTGCACCGCCCCGTAGGCCGCGGCCAGCGGGCGCGATTCGATGAGCCGCTCGACCTTCTGGGGCCCCTCCGGCGTGCGGATCGTATCATAGGCGATGCGGTGATGGCTGAGCGTGGACACCGCGATGCGGCTCAGTGTCCCCAGCGCCCGGTCATACCCGGCGGCCCGGTTCGACGCCACCACGCCGGCGAACCGATCGTCGGTGTTCGCCACCCAGCTCTCCGTGTCCCAGATGAGCACCGGCCCCTTGTGGTGCGTCCGATTCTGCCACTCCGGATACAGCACGGGCGCCGACAGCCCCTGGTAGTGGATCGAGCAGAAGTCGAGATACGACAGGAACTCGTCCGTCCCGTCGGGGAACAGCTTGTCCCACGTGTTCGACGAGGAATCGCACCCGCCCACGAGCACGTCGACCCCGGCCTCCCGGCGCGCCCGGAAGACCGCGTCACCCATGCGCTTGTACAGCTCCCGGTAGCGGAGCATGTCCGCGCCCCACCCGGAGATGCTCAGCCCCTCCCACGGCTCGTTCCACAGCATGAGCCCCGTGATGGGCCCTTTCGGCCAGCCGTAGTTGCTCGCGAGATGATAGACGAACTGCTCGTAGTCGTCGTCCGATTCCGGCAGCCAGACCAGGTCCTGCTTGCCGCCCAGCATCACGCCCTTCTCGTCCAGATGCGGCCGCCCGCGGCCGAGAGGCTGCTGCTCGCCGCCGGTGCCGATCTCCGCCACGCACGTCACCATGTTCTCGTGCATGGCCGTGAACTCGCGGTCCAGCCGCTGGATGTGTTCCTCGTACCGCCGGGAGTCTGAGGGGCGGTAGGCGACAGCGTAGCGGATGGCCTGCACGCCGAGCCGCGCGAGGATCTCCGGCGGCATGCTCTCCAGCGCCTGCTTGGGATGCTGAACGCGCTTGAGGTCGGGCGCGAACGTGCGGACGTAGCTGGTCAGATACCGCCTCCCGTGCTCTCCCAGATCCACCGCTAGCCCGTATCCGCCCTTTGTCTCGGGCGTCTTGGGCTCGATCGTGAGGTTCTGCCAGCCCTTCGCCTCGATGTCCACCTCGATCCCGAGGCTGCCCACATCCTCCAGCCTGTGCAGCTCCGGCCACCACTGGTCCCCCGGCCGGCCCAGCATCGCGTAGCGGATGACCTCGACGCTCCCGCGGGCCCGGATCGGCCTCTCCGTCAGGTTCTCCACCTGGAACGTGAACGCGGGCTGCTCGCCGGGATGGAAGACGTTGCCCGCCGCATTCGACTCGAGCATCGTCACCGTGTAGGCGCCACCGGTGGCGTCAGGTTGCAGCCCGAAGAGCTCGGTGTAGTCGTGCATCCCCGAGAGCGTGCCCCACGAGGCGGCGGCCCCCGCCGGGAGTGCGGCCCCGCAGGCGGCCAGGCAGATCGCGGCTGCCAGGTGCGTCGCGGACATCTTCATAGTGTGGGTCCCTCCGCCACCACAAGCGCCTCGGCGTCCATCTCGAAGAGCAGCTCGTCGCGGCACACATCCGCCCAGACCGTGACCGCCGGGAAGCTCGGCAGTTCCATGCGCTCAAGTGCGGGCCGCAGAGCCGAAGCGTCCGTCCCGCGCTTGAAGAACACCGTCGCATGCACGATATCGCCGAAGCCGGCGCCGGCCTCGGCCAGCAGGCTGTCCACGTTCCGCAGGGTGAACTCCACTTGGCCGTCCAGATCGCCCGGACACACGCTGCTGCCCTCCTCGTCGATCGCCGCCGTGCCGGCCACGTGGATGTGCGTCACGTCCCGCTCGGCCACGCACGCGCCGCGCGAGAAGGACGATCCGTAGTCGTAGGCCTCCGACTGCCGTGGGTTGCTCAGGGCCCACACCGGGGGATGGCCCGCCGCCGCGCCCCGCACCGCCAGCACGTCCATGGTGCACGCCAGCGCCGAGGCGTTGCACCCCTCGATCCCCGTGCTGGTGGGGACGAAGTCGGGCGCCCCTTCCCCCATCAGCCCGACGCGCCGGAAGAAGGCGTTGCGCGCCTCGTTGAACTCACCGTACCAGCTCAGGATGTCGTCCAGGTACACCCACGTCCGCGCCACGTCCCGGAACGACAATCCGCGCGCCGATAGGGCCTCGCTGGCAGCTTCGAGCACCGCCGCCGCCTGCTCGGGCCGCGACGATCCGGAGGTGCCGGGATGCGTGTGCGCGGCCATGTCCGCGAGGTAGAGGAACTCAGCGTCGGCGCGCTGCACGCTGCGCCCGCACCGCCGGCCGTTCCAGATGACGTCCTGCACCGCCGCCGGCTCCTGCGCCGACCCAGGGCCAACGGCCACCATGTGCACGCCGGCGAGGCCGCCGTCCCCGTCGCACGGCGCGCCCTGGATGTACGTCGGGGGAGGGAGACTCGCGAGGCCGGATGCCTCCAGGGCCCTCTGGCGCTCTGCTATCACCGGATCGCGTACGCCCAGCGAGCCATAGATCCGCTCGTGCACCACGGTGAGGTCGCTCTTGATCGATGCCTCAAGCAGTTGCTGGTACACTGTCTTCGCCTGCTCGGCCGGGGGCACGCCCGGCTCGGCACAGCCGGTCAGATACGCCCAGTTGCCGGCGCCTCGATGCTGTAGTGGCACGTGGTCATTCCCTTCAGGTTCTTCCGCGCGCTCTGGCCACGCGTCGCTGCAGGCTACAGGGACAGGAGGTACTCCACGAGCGCGTCGGTCTCTTTCTTCGACAGGTGGGAGGTCTTCCCGTGCTTATCGTCGTTGTTGTGCGTCGTGAGCACCTCGTGCACATTCCTGGCCTGGCCGTCGTGCAGGTACGGCGGCGTCCGCCATATCTCGATGAGCGTCGGCGTGTCGAACCGGTCAACCCGGTCAAGCTCCCCGCGCGTCCCCACGTCGTAGGACTTCAGGTCCGTGTACAGGGGCGCCGGGTGGCACTCGGCGCACTTGGTCTTCTGACTGCCGAAGATCGCCCTCCCCCGCTTGGCCTTCGCCGAGAGCTGCCCCCTGGGCGAGAGGTACGGGCTCTTCTCCGGCTGCATCGCCCGCAGATACGCCACGACGGCTTCCACCTCTCCCTGCTCGGGCTCGCGGAACAGGATGTGCCGGAAGCCCGCCAGCGCCGCCGCCTCCGTGCTCTCCCGAACGCCCCGCGACATCATCGGCGGCGTCTTGTGCGACAGCAGGAGCGATCGCGCGTTCTTCGGGTTGCCGATGTCGTCGTTCATCAGGTCCCAGTTCAGCCCATCCGCCCGGCCCTCCGGGTGGCACGTCGAACAGCTCAGCCAGTGCTGGAAGCAGTGCGTCGCGTCGTTGAAAATGGTCTCGCCGCGACGGACCTCATCAGGCTCCGGCGCAGGCCCCACGGAGATGGACTTGGTCGTCGCTCCGCTCTCCGCGTCCAGCAGTGCTACAGTGCCCGTGTAGTAGATTGCCACGGCAATCTGCTTTCCGTCGGGCGAAATGTCCACCCCCCGCGGGCCATTTCCCTCGACAGGCGTCCTCTCCAGGAGCCGTGCGCGATACAGTGCACTCAGGTCATTGGCCAGAAGCTCGCGCTTGCTCGGGTCCTCCCTGATCTCGACCCAGGTGCTGCGGTAGCCGGTGTCCTCCAGGTCCTGTGGCTCAACGTAGTCAGGCGTCTCCCCTCGCAGCAGCATATGCAGCCCCGCCACGTCCACCTTCGCCACCTGGTGCACGCCGGAAAGCGACACCCAGAGCCTCCCGCCGTCTTCCGACACGGCGACGCCCCAGGGGTTGGCGGCGCCCTGGCTGACCTGATCCAGCAGCACCGTCACGAGCCGCTCCCTCTGTGCCAGGTCGATCACGGTCACGGCGTTGGTGTTGACCCAGCCCCGGTCGAGCTGCGTCGTCGGCAGCGTCGCCCGGCCGAATGTGTGGGCCGCATACGCCCACTTTCCGTCGGACGTGATCGCCACCTCGCGGATCACGGCACCGTTGGGCGGCACCCGTACTTGCGCTGCGACGGTGCCCGCGTCCAGATCGATGAGGCTCACCGCCGCGCTGGTCCCGGCATCCGAGGCCGGCGTCGCGGGCAGGAGGCTGCTCACCACTGCCAGCTTCTCGTCGGGCGTGACGGCCAC
>JASFTE010000320.1:0-5968 GCA_050114035.1 Armatimonadota bacterium
GTCCTCCGGATGGCGTGGTACCACCTCTGCCGCTCCCGCCCGGTCAGGTCCGCGATGTCCCGCCTCGGATGCAGGCGCGCCCCGAAACAGATGTCCTGCACGTACCCGTTCCCGACCCCCGAGATCCGCGGCCGGCTCGCCATGAACGCCTTGACGCTCCTCTTCCCGCTTGCCGCATCCTCCGCGAGCAGCCGCTTGAAGCACTCGTACGTGAACCCATCGCTGATCGGCGATATGGGCACCGACTCGTCGAAGCGCTCCAGCTCATCCTCGGTCAAGAGCCACATGCCGCCCCAGCCCTGAATGGCGACGGTGAGAAACCTGCCGTCCTCGAAGCCGAGCATGAGATGCCGCTTCTTGGGCAGCGTGCTCTCGTCGGCGTGTAGCAGTACCTTGCCCCCGCCGTCACCGATGGCCATCACATACCCCGGCTCGAGAGGCATCACGACGCGGCTCCAGACGGTCGTCGCCGCGCCCACCCGCTTCCCCACGGCGATCCGCTCGTACTCCCCGGGCTCGCCGCTGTACCACGCCCACTTGTGTGGGCTGTTCCCCCGCTCGCACGACGCGATCCTCGCCCCCTTCAGCTCATCCGTGATCTGCCGCGCCAGCGTCACCACTTCCGGCAGTTCGATCATCCGGGTACCCTCCCGCGCCTACTGCACGTCTTCAGCCGTCGGCGTCTTGGCGCACCGGAAGCCGATGGACTCCTCCGGCCGGTTGCCCGGTCCTCGGCTGCGGTACGCACAGCCCATCCGCCGCGGCGGCTTGTAGTTCCTCCAGGCCCCGCCCCGGTGCACTTTCCACCCGCCCGGGTGTCGCCTCGGCCCCGTCGGATTCCGCTCCGGGCTCTCGGCATAGTACTCCTGCCCGTACCAGTCCGCGACCCACTCCCACACGTTCCCACAGATGTCGTACAGCCCATAGGCATTGGGCGAGAAGCTCCCCACCGGCGCTGTAAACTCGAACCCGTCCTCCGCGCCATCGATGTTCGCATACAGGTGGTGCGGCACGTCATCGCCCCACGGGAACATCTTCTGCTCCAGGCCCCCTCGGGCCGCTTTCTCCCACTCCGCCTCTGTCGGCAGGCGTTTCCCGGCCCACTTCGCGTACGCGTCGGCGTCGGCCCACGTGACGTTCACCACCGGATGGTCATCGGTGTCGTTCCACTCCGGCTGCTCCGGCAAGTCACGCTCCGTGGCCTCGCAGAACTTCCGGTACTGCCCCACGGTCACCTCACAGTTGTCCATGAGAAACGCATCAACGTGCACCGTGTGCGCCGGCGTCTCGCGCTGCTCGTATGCCTCCGACGGATAGTGCCGGTTCGCCAGCGCGATCTGCAGCTCCGTGGTGCCCATGACGAACTCGCCGGCCGGGATGAGCACCATCTTGAACTCCGGCACCTCCGCCTTCGGCCGCTCCGTCGTGGGCGCCATGGGCTGTTGCTGCCCGACCACCTGGATGCACAGGCCCAGCGCTGCACCGGCCACGAGCAAGAGCCACCAGATCCTCAGAGCGCCTCTGCCATGCGCCCTCCGCTGTCGTGCCTTCATGCTGCCTCACTCTCCCCTTGTCCTCAGATTCGCGCGTCGCTTCATCGCGGGCCAGAGCTGCGGCCCATGCGCTCGCCGTCGCCTCACTCGGCGTCCTCAGCAGTCTGCGTCTTGGCGCACCGGAAACCCACGTGCTCCGACGGGCGGCCCCCGGAGCCTCTGCCCCGGTACGCACACCCCGTACGCCGCGGCGGATGATGGCCCTTCCAGCCCCCGCCCCGGAACACGCGCCAGTCGCGGGGGTGCGACGGCGGACCCGCCGGGTTGCGGCTCGGGCTCTTGGCGTAGTAGTCCTCCCCGTACCAGTCCGCCACCCACTCCCACACGTTCCCACACATGTCGTAGAGCCCGTAGCCGTTCGGGGCGAAGCTCCCCACGGGCCCCGCGAATTCGAAGCCGTCCTCGGGTCCTACCAGGTTCGCGTACACGTGGTGGAGCGCATCATCGCCCCACGGGAACATCTTCTGCTCCAGGCCGCCTCGGGCCGCCTTCTCCCACTCCGCCTCCGTTGGCAGACGCTTGCCGGCCCACCTCGCATACGCCCTCGCCTCGTGCCAGATGACGTTGACCACCGGATACTCGTCCCCGCTCCACTCGGGCTGCTCGGGCATGGGATAGTCGTTCGCCGCGCAGAACGCCTGGAACTGCGCCACCGTCACCTCGCAGTTGTCAATGAGGAACGCATCAACGTGCACCGTGTGCGCCGGCGTCTCTCGCTGCTCGTACGCCTCCGACGGGTACATCTCGTTGGCCAGCAGGAGCTGTTCGTCCGTTGAGCCCATGGTGAACTCCCCGGCGGGGATGAGCACCATCTTGAGCTCGGGGACATCCACCTTCGGTGGTGCCGTCGTGGGCGCCCTGGGCTGGTGTTGAGCCTCCACCCGGACGCACACCGCCACGCCCGCCGCCAGCACGAGCCAGAGCCACTGCCCCTTGACACGTCGGCTGCCGTCTGATGCTGTCGCCTCGAGCATTCCGATGACCTCCCCTCGTCGCACGCGCCGCCAGATGGTCGCGCTATGGTGCAGGCGTCAGCAGCCCCAGCCGCCACGGAATCTCGCCGTACTTCCTCCCGCTCCGATCACGATTCAGCACGCCCTGGAACAGGAACCGAAGGTCCATCGGGTCCACTTTCAGCGTCTGGTCCGATCCCGCCCGCAGGAGCTCCCCGTGGCTGATGCAGTCACTCCAGCGCGGCTCCGGATGCTCGGTGTTCGCCATGCTGGCGAAGGTGTGGTCCTTCGTGGCCGCCAGCGGCGTCCACTCGCCGTCCAGCCGGTCGGCGAGGTACGCCTTGAAGTACCGCCACCCATGGCCCCCCTGCGCCTCCACCACGGTGAGGTACTTGTCCATGCCCTTGAGCTTGTAGATGTGGCTCGCCTCAAAGATGTCCCCCCTGATCGCAAGCTCGGCCTGCGACCATCCGGTGGGGAAATCCGCCAGACTCGTCTCCTCCCGCCACATCCGGCCATCCAAGGTGGTGAAGAAGAAGTACGCCTTGCTGTCATCGCAGATGACCCAGAAGTCCAGCCCGCTCTTGCCGTTCGCCTGCTTCGCCCCCAGCGGCTTCAGCGCGCTCCAGGACGTCGGATCTGCGATATCCGTCGTCGTGGAGTACGCCGCGCCGTACTTGGGCTCCCACGCCTCGTCGCTCGCCTGGCAGATGAGATACCACTTCCTGTGGGGCGCGAAGTAGAACACCTGCGGCGCACAGAAGAAGCCCGGATGCATCCGCAGCATCTGCCGCTCCGCCGCGCCCGTGTCGTCCCAGTCCGCGAACGAGAAGTACTCGATCTGGTGACTACGGTTCTGCCCCCGCACGCTGCAGAACAGATGCCATCGCCCCTCGTGGAACACCACCGTCGGGTCCTTGATGGAGTAGTACGTATCGTCCGGCGACTCAATCGGACCCAGCAGTTGCGGGCCCATCCGCCACTTGAAGCGTCCCGCGAGCAAGTCGTCCTCGCCCTGGCACAGGCCCTTGGCGGCCATGACCGACAGCACGACGAAGGGCATCCCGACCAGCATGAGGCTCTTCCCCGCAAGTGTCATGTTGCTCGTCTCCTCGATTGGGAACCGCTCCCGGCCCTGCCCATCCTCCTTCGCCCTGCCCGGCTATCTTCCTCGTCCGGGCCGCCCTTTCGGCCTTGCACGCCCCGTCCGTCCGTGCCATAATCCACTCGTCGGCACATCGCGCGTCGTTGCTCTCGCGGGGAAAGGGGCTCCACAATGAGAAAGCCGCTAACGATCGCACTCATCCTCGTAGCGGGCAGTGTACTGCTCGCGCCCGCCCAGGCGCTGCAGGAGTACCGCACCCTTCCGGTGAGCGAGTACGTGGACAAGATGAAGGCCGGCTGGATCGGCCAGATGGTCGGCGTCGGCTGGGGCGGCCCGACGGAGTTCAAGGTCAAGGGCGCCATCATGGAGCCCGACCGCATGCCCACCTGGCGGCCGGAGATGGTCAATCAGTTCCGCCAGGACGATATCTACGTCGAGATGACCTTCCTGCAGACGCTGGACAAGTACGGCCTCGACGCGCCCATCAGGCAGGCCGGTATCGACTTCGCCAACTCAGGCTACAACCTGTGGCACGCCAACCGCGCCGGACGCGACAACCTCCGCAAGGGCATCGCCCCGCCCGACTCCGGCCATCCGCGGTTCAACGGCCACGCCGACGACATCGACTACCAGATCGAGGCCGACTACAGCGGCCTCATCGCCCCGGGCATGCCCAACCTCGCCATCGAGCTCGGCGAGAAGTTCGGCCGCCTAATGAATTACGGCGACGGCATGTACGCCGGCCAGTTCGTCGGCGGCCTCTACGCGGAGGCCTTCTTCGAGTCCGACATGGTGCGAATCACCGAGGCCGCCCTGAAGTGCATCCCCGCCGAGAGCCAGTACGCCGAGATGGTCCGCGACATGCTCGCCTGGTACGAGCAGAACCCCGACGACTGGCAGAAGACGTGGCAGTGGCTCGAGGACAAGTACCACAAGGACCCCGCCTACACCCACGGCAAGTGCAGCCGCCCCGGCGGGGACAACGCCTTCAGCATCGACGCCAAGCTCAACGGCGCCTACATCATCATGGGCCTGCTCTACGGCAAGGGGGACCCGGACCAGACCATCATCATATCCACCCGCTGCGGCCAGGACTCGGACTGCAATCCCTCCAACGCCGGCGGCGTGCTGTTCACCACCATCGGCTTCTCGCAACTGCCCGAGCGCTTCACCTCGGCGCTCGACCCCGAGGGCAAGTTCAGCCACACGCCCTACGACTTCCCCACGCTCATCGAGGTGAGCACGAAGCTCGTCCGCCAGGCCCTGCAGCGCGGCGGCGGCCGCGTCGAGAAGAACGCGGACGGCCAGGAGATCTTCGTCATCCCGGCCGTCGCGGCGAAGCCCAGCCCGCTGATGAAGACCCCGGCCCCCGGACCCGCCGCTAACACCAAGTTCAGTGCTGAGGAGATGGCGGCGATCACGGCCAAGTAACCGCCCCTGCTACAGCTCCTTGAGCTTTATGTTGCGGAAGTCAATCAGCTTCCCGTGGTTCTGCACCGAGAAGTACCCGGCGAGCGGCTTGTCCTTGATCTCCTCGATGGTCGTCTGGTCGAGGTCGTGGATCACCTGCTCGTTGAGCGTCACGCGGATCCTCGGCCCGCGGCACTCGACCTCGATCGCGTTCCACTCGTCGGCCGGCTTGCTGGCGTTCACCTTCGGCGCCACGTAGCGGTACAGCGAGCCGCTCGACCGCTTCCCCGGATCTCTCCCCGCGTCGTCGGAGATCTGGATCTCGTACCCGGCACGCGAGGGCCGGGTGCTGTCCTCCCCCGTGTAGACGACACCGCGAATCCCCAGGCCGCTATTACAGCGCTTCGACATCCGGTATTCCAGCCGCACGATGAAGTCCTTCAGCTTCCTGTCGTACCGCAGGAAGCCGCCCCCGCGCCCCCGGCACACGATCATCCCCTCCTCCACGGCCCACACGGGCTTCTCCTCGCCGTCCTCCTCATAGCTCTTCCGCCCGTCCACCACCCAGCCCGTCAGGTCCTTCCCGTTGAAGATCGCGACGAATCCACCCCCACCCGCCTCGGGCGGCGCCTGGCACAGCACGACCCCGTCCAGCATGGCCGCACAGATGATAGCGGCCGGTAGTGACCATCGCTTCATGAATCCGCCCTCCTTGCCCCACAGCCGCGCCCTTCCGCATTCCCCCCGCCCAATCCTCCGGCCCGAGCAGGCCTCCAGTGAGTTGCCCGCGAACCCTCCGCCGGAGGCCGTGCGAGCACCGACAACAGGGATGTACACCCATGATGGCAGTCCGCACCCCGCTCATGTGGCTGGCTCTTCTCGGGCTGTGCTGCGGCCACGCCGCCGCCGAGGCAGCCCCGACGACCACGCAATCCCTCAGCCAATAC
>JASFTE010000321.1:0-5959 GCA_050114035.1 Armatimonadota bacterium
TTGTGCAGCCTGTGGCGTCAGCGTCTCGCCCTGGGGCCTGCCCCGTGTGCCTGGCGCTCAATCCCCGTGGCCCCAGCGGCCTGACGGCCGCGTTCCCCAACTCCACTACCGGGCTCACATCCCGATCCGATGCTGGGAAAACCAGGGGGTGTCGGCCGGGTTTCTAGCGGTCCCCTGGACCGCAGTGATGCGCTCGAGCGCGGCGCCGAGGACGCCGTAGCCGAAGTTGGAGTACTTGTGCTGCAGGCCGGGCATCGCGGTGAAGCCGGCCGTCTTCTGCCACTGCAGGAATTCCTCCACCGTGTAGGCGTGCTTCCGTCCGCTGGCTTTCTCGCCGCGCATGTCCCGGGTGAAGCCGGCCGTGTGGGTGGCCACATCGCGGAGCGTGATCTCGCGGGCGCCGGGCTCGGGGTAGCGGACCTTCAGCTCGGGCAGATAGCGAGAGAGCGGGGCGTCGAGGTCTGCCTCGCCCGCGGCGGCGAGCTGGGCGAGTAGGAGGGCGGTGTAGACTTTCGTGATGGAGGCGAACTGGTAGCGGGTCGTGGCGGTCGCCGGGCGCTCGGCCTCGACGTCGGCCAGTCCGAAGCCGGCGCTCCAGAGGATGCCGTCGCGGTTGACGGCGGCGACGGATATGGCGGGGGCGCTCTTGTCGGCGAGCCATTTCTCGATGAGCTCGGCGGCGTCGGCCGGCGGCTCGGCGCCGGTGGCGGAACTTGCGACGTGGAGGGCTATGAGGACGAACATGGGGGGATGGTTCGCTGGGTAGGGAGCGGTGGCCTGCCGGGAGATTGAGAACGACGGAATGTAATTCGGCGTGCGTGCCGTCCAGTTGGGAGTCGTGAGTCGTTGAGCGCGGGGACGAGGTCCTCCTGCACGCCGGGATGTTCCCATCCCGCCTCCAGATAGATGGCCGTCTGCAGCGCTTCCGTGGCCTTTTCGAGGTCCCCCAGATCTATGTACGTCTGCTGCAGGCCTCGATATGGGGCCGGGGACCAGCCATCCGCCGCAATCGCCGCCTCGAATTCCCACGCGGGCGACCGTGCCGGTGTACTCATGGCCGAGGATCACGGGGGGATCGCAGCGATGGAGGCCGGTCTCCATGTGCAGGTCGCTGCCGCAGATTCCGGAGAGGTCGACTTTCATGAGGACATCGTCGTCGCCGACCTCTGGTACCGGGACATCCTGAAGCTCGAGGTTGCCGCTGCCTGCCTTCGTTTTGACGAGCGCTCTCATGTCTCGGTCCACCCATGGGTGGCCGGCTACGGGTCTGCTTCGCTTCGCCAGGTCCGTCTCGGCTGCAGGGGTGACCTGTGACTGCGGAGGGGGCGGGCGATCCCGAGGCGAGTGGCTGCGCGGGCTACCCGTAGTGGGAGAGCCACTCCTCGAGTGTGATCCAGTTGCCGAGGAGGCCCCAGTTGTTGGCTGTGCCGGCGATTTGGCGCTCGACGAGGCGACGGAGGACATCGCCGTGGAGGAGGTCCATGTCTACGAGCCGAGAGGAGGCGACGCGGTCGCGGAGATAGGTGTGCCACTCGGGGCAGTCGCGCATGGCGGTGGCGACCCGGGGCCAGGGGCGGCGGTCGAGGATCTCGGCGCGTGCGGGCGCGACGCGCCGGAGGCCGGCACAGAGGGCGCGGGAGGCGGTCTTCGACACGGCAGAGGCGAGGAACTCGATGAGGGGGGAGCTCAGGAGCGGCACGCCGCGATTGCTGTAGGGGATCCAGCGACACCGGCGGTCGACGGCGGTGAAGAGGCAGACCTGGAGCCGGTGGAACACCCGGTGCTCGGTGGGGACGGTGAAGAACAGGTCGATGAGCTCGGAGTCGTAGGTGACGATGGGGGAGGGGACGAGGCGCTCCATGGCCAGGACGTTGGGGTGGCACTTGCACGATGCGCGCCCGGAGTAGTGGCTGAAGGCGACGAATTCGTGCAGGCTCGATGCGCCCTCCGGGAGAGGGCCGGTCCAGTCCAGGACGCGCTGGTGGGCCTGCGCCTCGAGCTGGTCGAGATGCTCTTGCTTCACCAGTTGGCGGACCCCTGGGGTGCGGTCCATTGACTGCCGCCGGAGCGCGCGTTGGGCGAGGTCGAAGTGCTGCTCGGGCACCAGTATCGGGAGGCGCCAGCGCCTGCCGAGGACGTTCCACCTGCGTCTCGCCAGCACACGGTCGGACAGGACGGGCTCCAGGTACTTGCCACTCAGGAGCGCGTCGGTGCCCCGCTCGGCGAGCAAGTCGGCCATGTAGAGCGGCTGGGCGTGATGGAAGGCGGCCATGGCGTCGCTGAGAAGGGCGCCGTCCGTGACTCGCTCGAGCGGGTAGGTGACGGGGAGCTGCACGAGCTGGTGCTCGCAGCCCAGAGCGTCGGCGACCCGGCGGGCGACCCGCACCTCGTACCCCGGGTGCTTGTGGAGCGTCAGGCACAGCGGCGGAGTGGCGCAGGCCATGGCGACGGCGCGGGAGTCCATGCCGCCGCTGAGCATCAGGGCGGGCCGCTCGGCGCCGGCGCAGGCGCGCGCGGTGGCACGCCGGAGCGCTGCGTAGATTCTCTCGGTGTTCTCGCGCAGGCTCCAGCACTTCTCGGTGTCGAAGGGCGGCTCCCAGTACCTGGTGACGCGCACGTCGGCGCCGTCCCAGGTGGTCACGGAGGCCTCGGGTGCGGCTTTGATGTGGTCATAGTGGGTGCCGGAGGAGAACACGCGATACAGCGCGAGGAATTCGAGCAGTCGGTACACATTGGGCGTGCGACTGACGCCGGGGAACTCGAGTATGGCCTTGACCTGGGAGGCGAACAGGAAGGGGGTGCCGGTACGGTAGTAGAGCGGGCGGGTCACGAGGCGGTCGGTAATGAGGTGCAGCTCGGGCTCGCGGGCGTCGTGGATGACGATGGCGAACGAGCCGCTGAGCTTCGCGGCGAAGGCGGGCCCGGAGTCCAGGTACATGTCCAGGCAGTGGCGTGCCGGGAAGCGACGGGCATCGCAGTCGTCCGTGAGGAGATAGCCGGCAAGAACGAGGGTGACGTGACCGTCGTGAGAGGATGCGATGCGCTCGAGGGCGCGGACGGCAGGCTGGGTCGTGGTGGCGGAGAAGCCGTCGGTGATGCGTTGCGCGATCTCGGGGCGGGGGCCGCTCATGGCCTCCGCCATTCGCTGCAAGATATCGCCGCCGTCGCGGACGGCGCCCTGCCAACCGGCGAGGCTGCTCATGGGTGCACGCGCCTCTGAGGGGAGGCAACGGCACAGGCTGTGTCAGGGGAAGTCAGTCCAGCTCGACCTCGCTGGTGATCTCCTCGAAGAAGGCCCGGTAGTCGTTGCTGTCGCCCGCGTCGATGAAGCGCATGGCGGCGCGGGGGTGCTGGTTGTTGGTTCCGGTGACCATGTAGGGGATGTGATAGCCCCAGGCGATTTCCTGCTGCATGGGCACGATGCGGTTGGCGCACAGATCGAGGATCGGACGCACGTCGAACTTCGGGTTTTTGAGGAAGGAGACGAGAAGCTCGAGTGGGCAGTTGCCGGCGGCGCGGCCGATGCCGAATACGGAGCCGTCCAGGAAGTTGGCGTTGTGGATGATGGCCTCGATGGTGTTGGCGAAGGCGAGCTGCTGGTTGTTGTGGCAGTGGATGCCGACCTCCTTGTCGGCGCCGAGTACGGCACGGTACTTGTCCACGAGATGGTGGATCTGCTCGGAGTAGAGCGCGCCGAAGCTGTCCACCACGTAGAGCGCCTTGACGCGGGTCTCCGCCTCGATCTGCCTGATGGCCTCGTCAATGTCCAACTCGAGGGCGTTGGAGATGGCCATGACGTTGATGGTGGTCTCGTAGCCGAGGTCGGCGAGGAAGTTGACGAGGTGGATGGCCTTATCGACGTCGGGCACGTAGCAGGCGATCCGCACCATGGAGATGACGCTGTCGGCGGCCGGGAGGAACTGCTCCTCCTCGACCCGGCCCACGTCGCACATGATGCTGATCTTGGTGCCCGCGCCCAGGTGGTCGCCATCGCTGGTGACGCGGCAGAGGTCCTCTTCGCGGCAGAAGCGCCAGGGGCCGAACTCGTCGGGTGAGAACATCTTGGGCGAGGCGCGGTAGCCAAGCTCCACGTAGTCCAGGCCCGCCTCGCATCCGGTGCGCCAGACATCGCGGACGAGGTCGTCGTCGAAATGCCAGTCGTTCATCAATCCGCCATCGCGGATGGTGCAGTCCAGGACCTTGATCTCGGGACGGTACACGATAAGCCCTCCATGGATGAGTGCGACCCGGTGTCGCTGGGCGAGGCGCCCCGGAAACGGCAGAGACGCTTCTCCCCCCACACGAACTCAGCAGTGGGCTCGAGACGTCATGAGCCTGGAGCGGTCTGTTCTCTCTGTATTGGCCCCTGCCCTCCGCCGATCCGCCAGAATTCGGCAGGGGGGCCACCGGGGAGGAGGAGGGATGGGGGGGGAACGAAATGGGCACTGCGTCGCGGGGACCGCACGGTTGATGTGCGCCACGGGCGCCGAGCAGACTGGTTGCGGCGCGACACGCTGTCGCCGCGGCGTAGGAGCGGGCGCTGCATGATCAAGAGGGAGTACCTGCCGGGCTGGCTGGTCATGCTGGTAGTGTCGGTGATCTCGCTGTACGCCTCCGGGCTCATCGTGATGGGTGGGAAGCACCCGCTGGAGGCGCCGGTGATCGCCATCGTGCTGGGCATCCTGGCGAGCAATGTCGGGCTGGTGCCGAGGGCCTGCGGCGCCGGGGTGAAGGCCTTCGAGGGCCCGCTCATCTGGGGCATCGTGCTGATGGGTGCGGGTCTGGACTTCCGCAACATCGCCGGGGAATGCTCAGAGATGCTGCTGGTCATCGTGGTGACGATGCTGGTGGGCTTCTTCGGCATCTACTACCTGGCGAAGGCGTGCCGGCTGGGGGGAAGGCTGGCGCTGCTTCTGTCGGTGGGCACAACGATCTGCGGGGGCTCGGCCATCGCGGTGACGTCGCCGCTGATCAAGGCGCGGGAGGAGGAGACCTCGTACGCCATCGGCACCATCGGCCTGTGGGGCCTGGTGGCGATCATCCTGTATCCCAAGGTGTTCCAGCTCTTCGCGCACCCGGGCATGGACCAGGTGTTCGGTGTGTTTGCCGGGACGGCGATCCACTCGACGCCGCAGGTGGTGGGGGCGGGGTTCATCTTCTCGGAGGTGGCGGGGGAGACGGCGACGGCCGTGAAGCTGGTGCGGAACACGTTCATCGCTCCGCTGGCGTTCATCGTCGCGCTCTGGTATAGCTGGCGCTCAGTGCGGCGGTCGGGCGCGTCCGACGCGGAGACGCAGACGGCCAGACGCGAGGCCCGGTGGGCGAAGGTGAACTGGGCGAAGGCGTTCCCGTGGTTTCTGTTCGGGTACTTCGTGATGGTCGCGCTGCGGACGTACGGGGTCTTCACGGACGCGGGGATCAACGCGTTCGACCAGACGGGGCGCTTCCTGATCCTGGTGGGGATGGCCGGCATCGGTCTGAACACCAAGTTCAGTGCCTTCAGAGGCATCGGCGTCAAGCCGCTGGTGGTGGGGTCCGTGGGAGCGGTCATCGTGGCCGGCGTGAGTCTCGCAATGATCTTCGCGGTGGGGATAGGGGCGCCGTAGAGCTCGAGGCCGGTGCAGGTCGGCGGGCGGCGGGGAGCAGGACGGTGAGACAGCGGACCTCCCAGCAAGGAGACACGACAGTGAGAAACAGGATCAACACGATCGTTGTGGTCGGGGTCATTGGCGGATGCGTCTTGGCGGCGAGCCCTTTGCGGTCGGCGGACGATGCCAGTGCAGCGGCAGCCAGGCGGATTCTCGCGGCCGCCGGTACGAGGGGAGGACTGGTGGTGCACCTGGGGTGCGGGGACGGGAAGCTGACGGCAGCGCTGCGTGCGAATGACAGGTACGTTGTTCATGGGCTCGACGAAGATGTGCGGAATGTGGCGAGGGCGCGGGAGCATGTCCAGTCGCTG
>JASFTE010000322.1:0-5908 GCA_050114035.1 Armatimonadota bacterium
GTCGTACCTGCGCGCCGGCGGGTACTTCTGCTCCAACAACGCCAAGACGGACTACAACACGAGCCGCGAGGGCGCGATCATCAAGGCCTCCTGGGACGAGTGCGGCGGGAAGGCGCATTGGCGCCACCGGCAGCCCGAGCAGCCTTTCTTCAGCGTGTTCAACGATATGACGACGCACCAGTCCAGGTCCATGGTCTGGCCCTACGAGCAGTTCCAGAAGCAAGTGCAGGCCCGGCTGTCGCCCGAGGAGCGCCACGATCCGGCCGCGGCGCCGATTCCGCCTTACTATCCAGACACCGCCATCACGCGCAGGACCGTGGCGCGCTACTACGACTGCATCACGGCGATGGACAAGCGCGTCGGCGCGCTGCTCGAGCAGCTCCAGGAAGACGGCCTGGCCCAGGACACCATCGTGTTCTTCTACTCCGACCACGGAGCCGGGATGCCGCGGCACAAGCGGCTCGTGCTCGACTCCGGCCTTCACGTTCCGCTTCTGATTCGGTTCCCGGCGAAGTACCGCCACCTCGCCCCCGCCGCGCCGGGCGAGACGGTGGACCGGTTGGTCAGCTTCGTGGACTTCCCCCCGACGGTACTGAGTATCGCCGGCCTGCCCATACCCGACTACATGCAGGGCTCGCCGTTCCTCGGCGCGGCGGAGACGACGCCCCGCGAGTACGTGTACGGGGCCAGAGATCGCGTTGACGAAGCCTACGACCTGGCGCGATCGGTCCGCGACAGGCGCCATCTCTACGTTCGGAACTACATGCCGCATCTGTCGTACAACCAGCCCAGCAGCTACTCGGATCAGGGCGAGATTCGGGACGAGATCACCCGGCTGGCGGCGGAGGGGGAACTGACAGGGCCGCAGCTGCACTACGCCGGGCCCACGAGAGCGCTCGAAGAGCTGTACGACACTCGGGACGATCCGCACCAGACCCGCAATCTGGCAGACTCCCCCGAGCATCGGCCGATCCTGGAGAGAATGCGCGCGGCGCATCGCCAGTGGATGGCCGACACACACGACATCGGCTTCCTGCCGGAGCTGGAGGCGTGGCGGCGCGCTGAAGGCAGCACCCCGTACGAGGTGGCGCAGCAGCCGCGGCAGCACCCGCGGGAGCGGATCGTGGAGGCCGCGGACCTCGTCGGTCGAGGGCCCCGGGCGCTGCCCGGGCAGACCGAGCTGCTTGAGGATCCCGACAGCGCCGTCCGATACTGGGCGGCCGTTGGATTGAGGGCGCTGGGGGCGCAGGCTGCTCCCGCCAGGGGCGCGCTCGAGCGTGTGCTGGACGACTCGTCACCTCCCGCCCGCATCGAGGCCGCCGCTGCACTGGCTCGTCTGGGGCGCACCGACAGGGCCCTGGCGACCCTGACGGCCGCGCTGAGGGGCGAGCACGGGGATGAGGTCCTGCACGCCGCACGCGTGCTGGAGCTCATGGGCGAGGGGGCGCGCCCGGCCATAGATGCGATGAGGGCGGCCCTGGAATCGCCCGCCGCCAAGGCCGGACCTCTCGGCATGTTCGTCCGGTTCTCGCTGAACGCGGCGCTGAAGCGGCTGGGTGGAGGCGGCTGAGGCGCGATGAGGGCGGTGCTGCCGGCGCAGTCTACCGAGGCGGCATCGCGGGACGCGAGATGTTCGCCACGGCTTGAGGCCCCAGCCGATCCCGGAGCTGCGCCAGGTACAGGCTGCGCGGTTGCACGGGCTGCCCCGAGCACTCCCAGTAGCCATCGCCCGACTGCTTCTGGGCCGAGCATCCGATCGCCCAGTTCTGGGCCGTGGGCGGCTTCTGGCACGTGATGCCGTCGGCGGTGCAGTTCCAGAACACCATCTGCGCGCCGGCCCAGCCATGGCCCGTCCCCGAGTTCCCGCGGTTGCGCACGTTGATGGCGTTCCCCTCAACGCGCACGTTGTCAAACAGCGTGGCGGTGGCCCAGCGATGGTGCGGCCCGGTGTCCGAGTGCGCCTTCTCGGCGGTGCAGTCCAGAAACACGTTGGGCCCGGGGACGACGCTGTGCATGACGAAGTCGTGCCGCCCGTGCCGAGCGTAGCAGCGCTGCACGAGCGTCAACTCGCCGGTCAAGGCAAAGGAATAGCGCCGGCTGCCGGCTATCTTCGAGATGGGGTCGAGGCACTCGCAGTCCTCTATGGTGATCCACTTGCACCGGCGCGACACTCCCACGGCGCTGTAGCCGAAGTGCTCCGCCGTCACTTGCCGCACCCAGGCGTTGGCCACCGCTCTGAATCCGATGAAGCTCCACGCGTGGTCCTCGTCCGTCTCGTGCTTGTACTCGGAGACGCCGCGGAGGTACTCGACGCCCACCTGACTGATGCGCCCGGGGAAGTCGTACCTGTAGAGGTACCCCCCGCCGTACTTGCGCTGGAACGCATTACACACGGGAGCATCGATGGTGATCTTCTTCCGCTCGATGGCCGTGATGACACGGTCGAAGGCGAGATCCTTCGACCCCGGTCGCCACTGCACCACCCTCCCGCCGTCCCGCTTGGGCGGGATGCGATCCATGCCGAGGTAGTGGATCCACTTCCTCGTGCTGGGACGCCGGACGATGATGGCGTCGCCGACCTCGAGCCCCTTCGTGCGGGCAACTCGGAAGGTGCGCGCGCCGACCGGGACGTATCTCTGGGCGATCCGGCGCCGCGTCTTGGGCGCCTCGGTGCGCTTGTCCTCTCCGGCGATAGTGATGAGCGTGCGCTTGCCCGTCCCTGCGGCGACGAGCACGGTACCGTCCTCCCCCTGCCCCTCGCCGCGCAGCACGATGCCCGAGTGGGCGATCCGCAGCGTGCCCGCGATCTGGTACGTGCCCCTCTTCAGCAGCACCGCGCCGCGAAAGCCGTCTTCGTCCGCGGGGAGTTCTGCCACCCGATCGATGGCTCGCTGAATGCGCCCCCCGTCGTCGTCCTCGGCAGGCTCGAGCGTCGCCCTCACGGGCACATCCGGGATCCGCACCCCGCCGCCCATGTAGCCGCAGTCCGAGAAATTCGGAACGCAGTTGCCCTCCTCGTCCGGAACGTACACCAGCCTGCCGTCCGCCCCCGGATACACGAGCGCGCTCATCGGCCGCTCGGCCTCCTCCGCGGGCTGCGCAATCGCACGATGCACGATTGCCAGGCATGCTGTTGCCAAGAGCAGGACCTTCACGAATCTCATGGTGCGGTGGCCATCCTTTGATACCGAGATTACCGTGCCGTTGCGCCCCCTCACTCCAACCTCTTGCGGAACGCGGCCGCCCCAGCCGCCACCAACGCGACCCCGAAGCACAGCAGCGCCAGCACCTCCGGCCACAACTCCACGAGCCCGCTCCCCTTGAGCATGACCGACCGGATGATGATGAGGAAGTACCGGAGCGGAATGGCGTACGTAATCGGCTGCAGCCACCCGGGCATGTTGGCGATGGGGTACATGAAGCCCGAGAGGATGGTGGATGGGAAGATGACGAGAAACATGGTCATCTGCGCCTGCTGCTGGGTGCGGGAGACGGTGGAAAGGAGCAGCCCGATCCCGAGGCAGGTCAGCAGGAAGAGCACCGCGGATGAGAGCAGGAGCAGCGGGCTGCCGTGCAGCGGGACCCTGAACCACAGGCGGAGAACAGCGAGCACGACGCACACATCCGCCGCGCCGACGACGCCGTACGGGATGAGCTTGCCGAGCATCAGCTCCCAGGAGCGGATCGGAGTGACCATGACCTGCTCCAGCGTGCCGTCCTCGCGCTCCTTCACGATGGAGAGGGCCGTCAACTGCGCGGCAATGACGAGCAGGACGAGGCCCATGACGCCGGGGGCCATGTAGTACACGCTCTCCAGCGTGGGGTTGTACAGCACGCGCGGGCGCAGCTCCAGCCGCGGCAGCCCCGGACCCGGGCTGCCGGCCCGGTCGAGCTCGTGCCCCCACGCCCGGGCGCCATGTCGGGCGATGATGCCGCCGAGGTAGCCGGCCCCGATGCCCGCCGAGTTGGAGTCGCTGCCGTCGATGATGACCTGCACCGCCGCCGTGCCGCCGCGCAGATCGTGCTCGAAGCCGTGGTGGATGTGGATGGCGAGCTGGGCGGCCCCGCGGTCGAGCAGCGGGACGAGGTCATCAGAGCGATGCGGGCGGGCCGCGATGATGAAGTACCCGGAGTGCTCGATCGCGGCCACCAGGCGCGCCGACTCCCGCGAGAAGTCCTGATCGCACACCGCGACGGGGAGGTCCTCTACGTCGAGGTTCGCCGCGTACCCGAGAAACGTGAGCTGCAGCACGGGCGCGACGATGGCCATACCCAGCATCCGCCTGTCGCGGCGGAACTGGCGGAACTCCTTGCGTATCAGTGCGCGCAGCCGCATCGAGGCACTCCTCACAACTGCTTCCGGAACCGCTTCACGCTCGAGCCCAGTATCGCGGCGGCCATCACGGCCAGCACGACGAGTGACGGCCAGATCACCGCCAGCCCCACGCCCTTGAGGTAAATGCTGCGGGTGACGACGAGAAAGTGCGTGGCGGGCAGCAGGTTCGCCAGCACCTTCAGGAAGATCGGCATGTTGCGGATGGGGAACACGAACCCCGAGAGGAGAATCGACGGGATCAGGGTGGAGACGATGGCCGCGGTCATGGCGACCTGCTGCGTACGGGCGATGGTGGAGAAGAGCAGCCCCACGTGCATGGCGCACATGAGGAACACGAGCCCGCAGGCGAAGAACAGCGCGACGCTGCCGGCGATGTAGACCCTGAACACGAGCGCGCCGACGCACACGGCGGTGATGGTGTCGGCTACGCCGATCCCGATGTAGGGGATGAGCTTGCCGAGGAGAATCTCGAATGCCATCAGCGGCGATGCGGCGAGGGTCTCGAATGTCCCGCGCTCTCGCTCGCGCACGACGGTGCCGGAGGTGAGCAGCGCGCCGAGTATGACGAGTATGATGACGAGCACGCCCGGCACGAGGAACTGCCGGCTCTCGAGTGCCGGATTGTAGAGCACCTTGCGCGCAATGGTCACCGGCGGGGCCGTGGCCTCGTCCGGTAACCCGAGCCGCTTGCCGGCCTGCCCCAGCATGCGGGACGAGTACGAGGCGAGGGCGCCATCGAGGTAACCGCGGGCGATGCTCGCGGAGTTGGAGTCGCTGCCGTCCAGGAGCATCTGCAGCCGCACCGGCCTGCCGGCAAGTAGATCCGCCTGCATGCCGCGCGGTATCACCACGACGAACAGGCACTCGCCGGCATCGAGCAGCCGCTCGCCCTCCTCCGCATTGCGGCACGAGCCCACCAGCCGGAACAGCTCCGTGTGCACCAGCGTCTCCCGCAGTTGGCGACTGGCCCGCGACCCATCGTAGTCACAGACGGCGAATGGGAGCTCGGTGAGGTCGAAGCTGACTCCCGCGCCCATGAGCACGAGCAGCACCACGGGCAGCACCAGCACAACGGCGAGGCTGCGGGGATCCCGCCGGATGTGGAGCCACTCCTTGGCCGCAATCGCCCGCAGTCGCCGAATGCTCAATCCGCCACCTCCACTCCCTCACCATCGTCGTCCCCCGCCAACGCCAGAAACGCATGCTCCAGACTCGCCCGCACCGGCTTGGTCTCCTCCACCGACATCCCCGCCCCGCTCAGCGCATCGCGAATGAGCCCCTCCGCCGAGGGTGCGTCATCGGCCACGGCCACATGGAGGGCCGTTCCGAACAGCGATACCTCGAGCACGCCCTCCGTGTCCTCCAGCACATCCGCCGCCTCCATCGCCCGGTCCACCCGCACCTCCATCTGCCGCCCGGGCACGAGCGCCTTCAGCTCCGCCGGCGTCCCCAAGGCCACGCGGCGCCCCTCATGGATCAGCAGAATTCGGTTGCAGTGCTCCGCCTCGTCCATCACGTGTGTCGTGATGAGTGTCGCGACGCCCTGCGCGGACAACTCCTCAATGAGGTCGA
>JASFTE010000323.1:0-5873 GCA_050114035.1 Armatimonadota bacterium
CCGGTATACCCAGCGAGCCCCCACGCGCAATGGGAAGCGCGCGTTGGGAGCGACCTCGTAGTCAGAGAGACCGGTGTCGTCCGAGGCCCGGACTGGAGGAAGCGGCCGAGGTGCGACGGCGGTGGCGGGCTGCTCCTCCTCCGTAGGCGTCTCGCTCTCGATGGTCGCGATGTGCTGCCTCAATCGCTTGATGCGCTTGGCGGTCATCGGGTGGGAGCGGAAGATGGGCAACACGCCGATGGAGCGCGAGAGCTCCTTGAGCGTATGCATGGCCTGCACGGCGCCCTCGGGCGCGAAGCCGGCCCTGGCGCACCACACTACGCCGTAGCGGTCCGCCTCGCTCTCGTAGCGGCGGGAGTAGTGGGGCTGGAGGAAGATCTGCAGAATGTCGCCGTAGCCGAGTGTGAGATAGCTGAGCTTCCGGGCCTTCTCGTAGCGCCTGGCCCAGTGACGCTTCGCCGCGTGGGCGATCTCGTGTCCCAGGACGAAGGCGAGCGCGTCGTCGGACGGCAGCGCCTCGAGCAGGCCGGCGAAGGCGTATACGAAGCCGCCGGGAAAGGCGAGGGCGTTGATGTCGTCGGCCTCCACCACGTGGAACTCGTAGGGCAGATCGGGGCGATCGGCGACGCGCACGAGTCGGCGGCCGATGCGCTCGAGCCTGGCCTGGAGGGCGGCATCGCGGGACACGCGGAACTGGCGCTCGAACAGGGCGGCGGCCTCGCGGCCGATCCGGATCTCCTCCCTGCGGCCGACGTCGAATGCGCCCGCATGTGCGGGGCCGCTGAGGGCAGCGGCCATCGCGGCCGCAAACGCCATGAGAGCGCAAGGCCGGAGGGGGCGCGTGTTGTGGATGCCGGTGCAAGGTGTCATCGCAGGGTCTCAGCCTCCGCGGGCTCCCGTGTCTCGGGTGCAGTTGTCCGGACCTCGGAGCGCGGACGGCGCGGGGCGGACTCCGGGTAGTTGCGGCGGTGCTGGAGTATGTAGCGCTGCGCGGCGGCGGCATCGCCGGCCTCGAGGCGCAGCTCCGCGAGGTCGAGGTACGCCTCGGGATGGAGCGGGTCCATGGCCACCACCTGCTGCAGCGCCTCCTCGGCCGCCTCCGGCTCCTCCCTGGCAATGTGAGCACCGGCGGTCGCGTACAGTGCCTCGACGTAGTCAGGTCGCGCCTTCAGGCACTCGCGGAGGCGCGGCAACGCGGCGTCCGGCATGCCGAGCTCGACGAGGGCGGCGGCGATGGTGAACTTGGCAAGGAAGGCCGCCGAATCGTCCTCGGATGATCGCTGCGACGACAATGTCGTGAGCGCGTCGAGTATCTCGTAGTCGTGCTCGGCCTCCGGATAGCGGAAGCCGTGCACGAGCACTTTCGTGGTAGCGACGAAGACGAAGAAGGCGAAGTACTTCGGGCGGTGCTCGCCCTTCTCGCGGGCGAGGTCGAGGGCGGCCGTGAGCTCCTGGACGGCGGCGTCCGTCTCGCCCTGCCACAGCAGCATGAGGGCGTGCCAGTGACGGGCGAAGAAGTCGTGGGGGCGCATGGCGGCGGCTGCCGCATAGGCGTCCGCCGCCTCGTCGTACTGTCCCAGGTGGCGATAGCAGTCGCCCAGGCGCAGACGGGCCTCGGCGTTGTCGGGATCGTCGGCGACGGCGCGCCGCGCCCAGGGAAGGGCCTCGTCATAGCTCTCCAGGCCCGCCATGAGCGCCCACGCCATGTCCGTGTACTGCCAGGTGTCGGCGTCCTCGGCGGCGGCGGCGGTGCGGAACTCGTCCACGGCCTCCTCCCACCGCCCGGCGTCGGCGAGGGCGCGCGCCAGCCCCGAATGGGCGTCCATGCTGTCAGGGCTGGCGCTCAGCATGGCACTGGCACGCTCGGTGGCCAACTGGCGCCGGAGATCGGGGGACAGCAGACCGGCGCGCTTGAGGCGCTTGTCGGCCGCTTCGAAGTCACCGAGAGCCAGGTACGAGCGGGCAAGGGCGATGTTGAACTGGCGCGACATCCTGCTCTCCGTGCGGTGCTTCTTCTTCGTTGTGTCCTTGTCCAGCGGAACGAGCAGGTCCACGGCCGTCTTGGGTCGGCCGGCGGCGATGAAGGCCTCGGCGAGCTTGGGGTAGGCGACGTCCAGGTCCTCCGGGTCGAGCTTGACGACCTTCCGCAGCGCCTCAGCAGCATCTTCCGGGCGATTGGCCGCCAGATACAGGTCGCCGAGCATCTCGTGCGCGAATCTGTAGTCGGGCGCAGCCTTCGCGGCCGCTTCCGCACGCCCGACGGCAGCGTCGAGCTCGCCCTCGGCGTGCAGGATGTGCGCCTCGCGGCAGAGAGCGGCGGCCGCACGCTCCTCGTCGGATCCCGGCGTCTGGACGAGCACAGAGCGCACATCGGGCGGCGTCACATTGTCCGTGCCGCGGAAGACGGCGACGTGCACCATGCCGTGGCCGATGCGGCCACGCTTGCGTGCTCGCGCAGTGGCAGTGAACTCGCGGCGCCCGTCGTCGTCCGCGGTGGGTTTGCTGGGTCGGAGGAGGAAGGCCATTCGCCGGACCGTGTCCTGGGACGAGACGTGCAGCACGTCGCTGTGGTCGAGAAGCTGTGCCGGCGCGATGGCGTAGAGGCGATAGTTGATGCTCGGCTCGCGGCGCACGCGCAGGCGTGCCTTGATGGACACCTTGGCGCCGCGCTTCACGATCTCCGGATCGACCGTGAACTCCTCCAGGTACTCCCAGCGGAAGTTGCTCGGTGCGTGGGAGGCGTACTCGCCTCCCTCCGGCGCCAGCACTATGTCGGCGAGGTACACTCTGAACCGGGAGACGGCGGCGTGGCGGATTGGCACAGCGCCGAGAAAGGGCTTGTAGCCGGTGCAGCTTACCGTGACGTTGAGCCGGACGACGTCAATGATGTTCGTCTCGCGCTTGCGGATCGGCTCGCCGAAGATGATGAGCGGGGACACCTTCGTGCCGCTGTTCCTGCGGCCAAGCGCGGCCCGAAGCTGGTAGCGTCCCGCCGCGTCGGTGTGGGCGACGGCCGGGCCGGAGTCGGGGAAGCCGGCGTTGACCTGCGCTCTCACGAGAGCGCCGTCGATAGGCTGGCGCGTCTCGGCGTCGATCACATATCCGATGACGGCGCCCCACGCCGGGCGCTTGACGTAGGCGTCGGGTTCCGGCGCCGGAGCGGACTTGGCCGCCAGGGCCGGTACGGCGACGACAAGCAGCGTCGCCGCGAGCACAGGAACTCGCAGACCGGTCGCCACTGTGGCCGGGGACTTGACGCTGCGCGCCGGATCGCGAAGCACACCGTTCATGAGCTGCACCCACCCGCGTTGGTTCCTTACCATTGTTCAGCACTGTACCCCAGATCACCTCCGAGCACGTTGCTCTACCTCACGGAGGGACGGGGCGGAAGAGAAGGGAAAGGGTGCTCACGGACCACAGACGCGGGTGCGGCTCACATCAGGAGTGTGGTGCGCCGCGACACCTTCGGATGCGACGGTGATATGACATGCCCAGTAGAGACGAAGCGTATGCCCTTCTGACAGAGTACACGAGGAATCCGAACCTCATCAAGCACGGCCTCGCCGTCGAGGCGGCCATGCGGACGTACGCGCGGCGACTGGGGGAGGACGAGGACGAATGGGGACTCGTGGGACTGCTGCACGACTTCGACTACGAGAAGTGGCCCAGTGCCGAGGATCATCCGTCGAAGGGCGCCCAGATCCTCGCCGAGCGCGGCTACCCGGAGCACGTCGTCCGCGCGGTGAAGTCGCACGCCGACTACATGGGAATCTCGCGAGACACGCCCATGGAGAAGGCGCTCTTTGCCGTGGATGAGCTGACGGGATTCATCGTCGCCGTGGCGCTGGTGCGGCCGAGCAAGAGCGTCATGGACGTGAAGGTCAGCTCGGTGAAGAAGAAGTTCAAGGACAAGCGGTTCGCCGCAGGCGTGAACCGGGACGATATCTTCAGCGGCGTGGAGGCGCTGGGCGTAGAGCTGGACGAGCATATCGCGACGGTCATCGAGGCGATGCAGGGAATCGCGGTGGAGCTGGGGCTGGCGCGGAGCGAGGAATAGGCGAGGGGACGGTCCTGCAGGAAGACGCGACGCACGGGTTGGCGAGCAACCCGCGCCACATGCGCTGGCGGGCAGAAATGTCCGCCGGCCGCTCTGTTGGCCCCCTTTTCCTCAGGTTCTCAGGTCCCGACTGCCCTGTGGTATGTAAGCATCGGTGCATGCCCTCGAGCGGGTCCGAGGTGGTGCTTGTTCGCGTGCAGGTGCAGAGCTGTGGAGGATCCAAAGGCAAGACGGCCACAACACACGTCTGACGAGGCCGATGGTCAGACGGAGCGCATCGGCGACATCTTGGTGCGCGCGGGGGCCATCACTCCCGAGCAGCTCTCGCTGGCCCTGAAGCAGCAGTCAGAGGTCGGCGGGATGCTGGGCTCGGTGCTGGTGGCCATGCGGCTCGTGGACCAGTCCGAAGTCGTACGAGCCGTCGCGGAGCAGCTCGACCTCCCCGTCGCCGATCTCAGCCACACCCAAGCAGATCCCGAGGCAGTGAAGCTCGTGCCGGCCGACTTCTGCCGTCGGTATCACCTGGTCCCAATGTGCCAGAGCGACGGCGTGGTCACCATCGCGGCAGCGTATCCGACGAATGTGGTGGCGATGGACCTGCTGCGCGCCGTGCTGGCGCCGCGACAGGTCGAGGTGCAAGTGGCCCGCGAGAGCGAGATCATGGACGTACTCGCGGGGAGCTCCCAACTGGTCGAGATGATCCGGGATCTTCCGCCCGGTCCGCAGAACATACCGTACATTGAGCACACGCCCGGCTCGGAGGAGATCGAGGGCGATGCCGATGAGTTGGCCCACCTGGGCAGGCAGCGGCCGATCGTGTCACTGGTGAACCACATGATCTCCCGCGCCATCGACCTGCGGGGCAGCGACGTGCACATCGAGCCCGAGGACAAGCTGACCCTGGTGCGATGCCGGGTGGATGGTGTCCTGCACCAGATGATGGAGCTGCCGAAGTACGTGCACCGGATGGTGATCGCCCGGATCAAGGTCATGAGCAACATGGACATTGTCCAGAGCCGGGCGCCGCAGGATGGGCACTGCTCCATACGGCTCGGGACGCGCGAGGCGGAGCTGCGCGTGTCCACGCTGCCGTTGGTGCACGGGGAGAAGGCGGTTCTGCGGATCATCCCCAAGGGGGAGGCGGCGCCGCGGTTGGACAGCCTGGGCTTCTCCGCCGAGATCGTGAACGGGCTCAAGACGATGCTGGGCAGCAACCAGGGAATCATCATCACCACGGGGCCGACGGGGTCCGGGAAGACGACGACGCTGCATGCGGCTCTGGGCCACCTGCAGAGGCAAGGGTCGCCGAACATCACGGCGATCGAGGATCCGGTGGAGCGGGTGCTTCCTGGGCTGAACCAGATGCAGATCAATGAGCGGGCCGGACTGACATTCGCGTCGGCGCTCCGCTCGGTGCTGCGGCAGGATCCGGACGTGATCATGGTGGGTGAGATGCGGGATGCGGAGACGGCGAGCATCGCGTTCCAGTCCGCGCTCACGGGGCACCTTGTGCTTTCGACGCTGCACACGACGGACGCCGTGGGGGCGGTAACGCGGCTGGTTGATCTGGGCGTCGATCGTTCGCTCATCGGCGCCGGGTTGCTCGGTGTGGTGGCGCAGCGCCTGGTGCGCAAGATCTGCAGCCACTGCAAGCAGCCCGTCGCTCCGGGTGAGACACTCCTGGCAGCGGCGGCCCCGTGGCTGAAGGCCACCGCAGGCACGATGCAGTTCTTCCAGGGCGATGGCTGCGAGCGGTGCGCGTTCACCGGGTACCACGGCCGCACGGCCGTGGCGGAGTTGTTGCCGATGGCGACGA
>JASFTE010000324.1:0-5872 GCA_050114035.1 Armatimonadota bacterium
GCTTGCGCGATCCCGAGTGGCTCGCCCAACGGCCGCAGTACTACTGGCTGGGGCAGTGGAGCTATCTGAACCAGCTATCCAAACGCATCGGGCCGGGAACGCCGCGCTCGTTCCGCTTCGACGTCGCCCTCCCGAAGCGCACGCTCGAAGGCTCCACCCGCCTGCGCATCCACACGGAGGAACCCCTCGACGACGCCGAGCTGGCCGTCCGGTTCAACGGCATCGAGCTGACGCCGATCTCGGACACCAGCGCCTTCCTCGCCAACCCCTACGACCGCATGCTCAGCGACGCCCCCCGCCGCCGCGCCTGGCTCCTGCCCCTCAGTCTCCTCCGCCACGGCCTCAACGAGGTCAAGGTCGCTCTGACCACCGGCGACCGACCCATCAAGGCAACCTGGATCGACTTCGCGGTCCCCGTCGACCTTCCCTGAGCCGGGCTGTTCGGCGCCCTCTATCCCTCACCGACCAACCGCCCCACCAGCAAGTCCTCAAAAGCCCCCAGATTCCGCCACTTCATGGCGCACCGCACCGCGCGGGCCTTCTCCTCGATGACCGTGTACCCATCATCGGTCACGCGCAGGCCGATGTTCTCCATCTCGAGCAGCTCCTCCGTAAACGCCAGGTACACCGCCACCGTATCAAACAGCGTGCTGCTCGCCGTCAGCGGGTCCGGCGCCGGGCGGCCCCGGCGCGCCAGCCACACCCGGTAGTTCTCCATCAGCGCCCGGATCGCCGGATGCTCGCACTGGTGCACCTTCGCGAACTTCTCCCCGGTCAGCCGGATGATCCCGCACGTGTCCAGCGGCGTGATGGTCACGTCCCACGGCGCCGCGAACACCTTCTGCAGCGCCCCCGGGTCGTTGCGCACGTTCGCCTCCGCCGATATCTTCGGGTTGTTGCGGTACCCGCGCCGCACGCTCCCGTGCATCCCCACGAACCGGGCCCCCTCCACGATCCCCGGCTCCCGCTCCAGCGCCGCCGCGATGTTCGGCACCGGACCCGTGCACACCAGCGACATGGGCTCCGGCGAGTCCTTGATGGTCTGGATGATCGCACCGACTCCGTCCTCGTGCACCGTCCCGGGGTACCGCGCCAGATCGTAGTCCCCCGTCCACGCGCTCTGCCGCCCCGGCTCATCGCCCTTCTGGAGGCCCACGCCGACCGGGATGTCCGTCCGCTCGAACACATCGAGCATCTTGGCCAGAATCCGGGCCCGGTACGTGCTGTTGTCCTTGTCCGATACCACGAGCCGCACGTCGAGCTCGGGACACCGCAGCACCATGCAGAGCGCCCACGTGTCGTCGATGTCGCTCCCGATGTCGGTGTCGAAGATGACGGGGATCTTCCTCCCCGCCTTCAGCAGCCCGAAGGTATCCTCCGCCGTCGGATACGGCCCCGCCGACGCGGCGCGGTCGCCACTCGACGACAACGCGAGAGCCGCACCGGCTGCAGCGCCCACCCTCAGGAATCCCCTCCTCGACGGCTCCGATGGCCTGCCCGATGCTGCATACCTCTGGCATACGGGGCTTTGCATGACATATCCCTCCGTGACAATCACCGCGATGTCCGCTTCCGCAATGCCCTATACTTGCGCACAGCCGTCACGCCCACCTTCTCGCCACCAGCCTCCCGAGGCCGGCTCCCTCCCGCCTCTCGCGTGACTCGACCTCCTTGCCGAACGCGCCACCGCGACGTATACTCGCCGCGACCGCACACGCAGACGAAAGAGAGCGAAGCCATGAGCCGCAAGCGCCAGCTCAACCGCCGACAGTTCCTCTCCGCCGCCTCCGCCGCCGGCATGAGCCTCACCGGCTCGGCCCTGGGCCAGGCCGATGGCCGCAAGCCCAACATCGTCATCATCCTCTCCGACGACCAGGGCTACGCCGACGCAAGCTGCTACGACCACCCGCGGCACGTGAGCACACCCGGCATCGACCGACTCGCCGCCGAGGGCGTCCGCCTTACCGACGGCTACGCCAGCGCCTGGGTCTGCGCCCCGACGCGCGCGGGCCTCGTCACCGGTCGCTGCCAGCAGCGATTCGGCTTCTACACCGCCAGCGATTCCCGCACCGGGATGCCCCTGAGCGAGATCACCCTCGCCGATATCCTCAAGCAGCACGGCTACGCCACCGGCGTCATCGGCAAATGGCACCTCGGCATCGAGCCCGAGTACCATCCGTTGCGCCGCGGGTTCGACGAGTTCTATGGCTTCCTCGGCCACGGGGGGCACGACTATTTCGATCTGTCCATCACGGACTCGTACACGTCCATCTATCGCAACGAGGAGCCCATCAGCGACACGGGCTACCTCACGGACAACCTCACCCGCGAGGCCGTCTCGTTCATCGAGCGCCACAGCAAGCGCCCGTTCCTCCTCTACCTCCCCTACAACGCCGTCCACTGGCCGCTGCAGGCGCCCGAGGAGGACATCGAGCGCTTCGACACCGGCGACCCCGAGCGCGATGTCTACCTCGCCATGCTCACGCGCATGGACGATGGCATCGGCAAGGTGCTGGACGCGCTGAGGCGAGCCGGCGTTGACGACGACACGCTCGTCTTCTTCTTCTCCGACAACGGGGGCGCACAGAAGAACCACGCCGACAACGGCGTTCTCCGCGGCTACAAGCAGCAGGCGTACGAGGGCGGAGTCCGCGTCCCGTTCATCGCCCGCTGGACCGGGAAGCTCCCCGCGGGCGCCGTGTGCTCCGAGCCCATCATCTGCCAGGACATCATGCCCACCGCCCTCGCCGCCGCCGGCATCGACCTCCCCGGCGACCGCATCTATGACGGGAGGGACATGCTCCCGGCCCTGCGCGGCGAGGCGAAGGCCCCCCTGCACGAGGCGCTCTTCTGGGACGGGGGCGAGGGCCAGTGGGGCGTCCGGGCGGGCAAGTGGAAGCTCGTCTACCGGGCCGAAGCGCTGGAGCTCTACGACCTCGAGGCCGACACCGGGGAGACGAACGACCTGGCCGGAGCCCATCCCCCGGTCCTCGACCGCCTGAAGCGGACATACACCGCGTGGAAGAAGCAGATGGCTCCCCGCATCACCAGGGTCCGGCGCCGGCAGCAGTAGCGCCATCCGGACCGATTGCCATTTCCCCCACCGCACGCGTGCGCTGAGCACGCGATCCCCACCTTTATCCCGCCTTGACGGTCTGAGCTCCCCCAGTCGTCCCTCGCGCCCGGCCCCCCCACACCCAGAGGACCACCACCCAGAGGGCAACGCTCACGACACTGAGCACCAGGCCGACCACAAAGCTGCGCGGCAGGTATCGGAGATGGACCGTGTAGGATCCCGCCTCCTGCACCCGCACCGCAAGGAGCCCATCTCGGTTGAGCAACTCGCCTCGATCAGTCTTCCACGCGGCGTGGTAGTTCTGGTTCACCACCAGAATACCGGGCCTCGGGACGGTGACCTGAACCGCGATGGAGTTGGGCCGGAAGCTGGCCTGCGCCCCATAGCTGTCGGTCGCTCCCGCACTCGACCCGGTCTGTGCGCCCATGGCATCCGTGGCCTCGCGCCCGGACAGCGGCTCCGCCGACCGGGCGTCCTCCTCAACGAAGAACGCCTCCCCGCGGTACTCAGGATTCGGGATGTACCTGCCCTCGGCGCCGACGAAGTACCTGGGAATGGCGTTTTCAGCCAGCGGCATCGCCGCATGCCAGTCAACGGTCCCGATGTTCTGCAGCACATTCAGGTACGTGACGGCGCCGGGCGGCTCTGCCCGATTACGCCGGAGCCCTGCTCCCTGAACGTTGAAGAACTCCCCCCGTCGCACGACTGGCCCGTCCGACATTCCGTCAGTGTACGCCCACCGCTGGGCCCACGTTACTCGCGGGTACAGGAAGCCCACCGCTGCGACGATCAAGGCAACGCTGCACACGTGCTCTACCCATCTGCTGCGCAGTCTGCGCAGGAGCCAGAAGAACTGCCCGGACCCTGCTGCAATCGAGAGGAGGATTGGGAAGGCGACGAACTTCCAGGGCGAGGGCATTACGCTGAACACCGGGAGGCCCTGCAGCAGGCCGAAGAGATCGAGCGGCGCCCTATCGGCGAGCGCCAGCCAGCCGAACAGCGCCAGAGTGATGACCCACGGGAGCGACCTCCGCCAGAAGCAGCAAGCGCCAACGCCGAACAACGCGATCGGAAGCCAGCCGATCGTCACGAGGTCCAC
Source organism: Armatimonadota bacterium (assembly GCA_050114035.1). Lineage (GTDB taxonomy): Bacteria > Armatimonadota > Zipacnadia > JAUWAU01 > JAUWAU01 > JAUWAU01. The sequence goes on from JASFTE010000324.1 coordinate 4,176, forward strand.
GCGGAGCGGATGAAGGCCGCACGCGAACTCCATCAGCTCCTGGCCCGTCGGGCGATAGCCATCAGCGCGAGTGGCGTAGGGGTGTATCTCCATGTTGGCCAATCCACCCTTCGCGTTGATGAATTCCAGCGCCGGGAGGATCCGCACCATTCCGACCAAGAAGGCCACGCCCAATGCGACGATGAGGACCATCGAGGCGCGAGCATCGAACCTCGGCGCGGGTCTCGCGGTCGTCAAGGTATTGAACGTTGGCAGGGCGTCCAGCACACAGAGCACTCCCACGTACGAGACGGCCATGAAGAAGCCCTGCTTGCCTTGAGAGACCATGCTGTACAGCACCGCGGGCAGCAGCAAGAGCGCAGCCCTCCGCCCGCGACAGGACAGTGCGATCAGGAGCAGGCACAGCGGCAAGTACGCCGCGCAAAGCTCCCCAAAGTTGCCCAGCGCCACGCTGTACGGGCCGAAGACGCTCGCGCCGACAACCACCGACGAGAAGAGCGCTCCCCAGCGCGTGTAGTCCAGGATACAGCGGGCCAGCGCATACATCCCCAGGGCGCCGCCGAGCGTCACCGTCAGGCCCATCAGCTTGAGCCCCATCGCCGGACCCAACGCGATGGAGAGCACCACAAGAGGATTCAGAGCCGGGTCTTCCGGCTCTCCGAGGGTCGGGAAGCCGCCGCCAAACCAGTGTGACCGGAGGGGGAAGGTGTGGTATTCGACTACGCTCTTCCGCACGGCCTCATGCCGGGCCGCGTGAAGCAGGAAGTCGTCGTCTCGGCTCGCCACACGTCCCGACGCAAGCGTCGGGAGCCACGCCACCGTGACCACGACCCCAATGACCCCGAACGCGAGGAAGTCAACCCACCTGTCATGGGTGGTCGCTCGCACAGTCGGGCCGGTTCCCCTTCGGACGCGAAGGCCGGAACACTCTCCTGGCTCGTCGTGCATTCTCTGCTATCCACTTATCCAGAGACCGCGCGATGTCGGTCGCCGCGCCTGGGGTATGCTCGTCGATGCCGCCCGTGCGGCGGCGACCCGGCGGCGCAGCGCTCGCCGCACCTCGATTCGGCAGCCAAGGCCGGCCCCCGGGTCAGTCCAGCGTGACGGTCACCGCCTGACCGTCCCTGTCGAGCGTCGTCTTCACAGACCGGGTCTTCCCCTCGGCCGATCCACATCCAACCAGTGGCGTTGGCTGTCCAGGTAGCCCCGCACCACGGCACTGCGATGCGCCGGCAGACGATCCCATACCAGCATGACAGGGGCTCGCAGATGCCGCCGCACGGAGCGCAGGAAGCTCACCACGGCTGGGGCCCTTCGCGCTCGCGGGCCGCAACGACAGGAATGTCCACACCCGACGCAGATCGGGCGAGACAGCCACCGCCCCGATGCCCGAGAGCCGTTTCCAGTTGAACGCCATCTTCATAGTGGGCGTGCGGCCTCGGGGAGCCCAGGTGCGCCGCACGCTGGGCTGCTGGGAGAACCCCGTCTCGTCCAGGTGCAGCAGCCATACGCCCCGTTTCAGCGCCCCCTTTTTCGCTGGGGCCAGCGGCGCTTGTGCCACCGCCTGATGGCCTCTTCATCCCGTTCCTGCGCCTGGCGCTCGGGGCGCTGGGCGCTCCAGCCCATCCGCCGCAGGATCCTCCATACATGACCAGGATGATACGAGACCCCGAACAGCTTCCTGATCAGCCGCGCCA
>JASFTE010000325.1:0-5867 GCA_050114035.1 Armatimonadota bacterium
TGCAGCGTGAAGATCGTCTTGGGCATGGGCGATTCCTTGACGATGTGTTCGGGAACATACGGCCAACTGAACCGGGGTGGATTCACCTCGCAGACCTGCCCGTCTCCCGGCCGGAAACCCAGGAAGTGCGCGTAGTGGATGCGAGTGTCAATCTCGAGCACAGCATCCTCGCCGATGACGTCGGCCGATGCGGCCAGAACGCTGAGACACATCACCATCGTGCCCGCCAACGCACCAACGCGAAGCACCGCCATCGCCAGTCCTCCATTCTCGTTGTGTCAGTCCCACGGCACCGGCGGGCTGCCGGCGAGGCTGTCGTCGCGCTGCGGCAGCACCACCTTCTCGTCGCAGCCCGGATACCACGCGAACAGCGCGAACCCCTTGCACCCGGCCTGCCGCGCGATGTCGATCTGCAGCGCCATGTCCTCCGGCGTCTTCATGCGCGAGTTGCTCGCCGCGAGACCCAGCCCGGCGCACACCGGCACGTCCTCGCCCACGCGCCCCACCTGATCCCGCACCCACGTATCGAGCATCTCCACGTCGTTCGTGTAGTCCATGGGACACAGGAGGTCGATGTAGCCCTCCTTCGCCCATGTGACCCAGTCCTGCCCGACGGAGACCGAGTCCCGCGCATAATCCCGAAACACCGCCGCCGATATCTTCACCTCGCGACCGATCTCGCGGATGGCCGCCGACACCATCTTCACCGTATCCGTGATCTGTGTCTGACGGAACTTCGTGTACTCCCCAAACAGCTTCCCCTCCTCGACCACGTCCTCCGGCCAGCTCTCGACCCTCTCCCCTCTCTCTCCCTCGAACTTCTCCCGACACCTGTCACAGAAGCACCCCTGCGAGTTCGGATACCGGATGAAATCGTACTGGAAGCCCTCCACGTCGTAGTCGCGCACGAACTCCGTCGCCGCCGCCAACTCCACCCGGCGATTGACCTCCTGGCTCGGGCACATCCAGTCCAGCGGCCGCCCGTCCGGCGCCACCTGCAGCCGCCCGTCGGCGCGGAACTCGGCGATGGTCTCAGCCTTCGCCCGGCCTTCCATGACGAAGCAGTTCCGATACGGGTGCACCTGGATGCCGTTCCTGTGCGCATGCTCGATGCAGTTCTGCAGCCAGTCCTCCTCGCCGAGGATGTTCTGCACATCCGGCAGCACCTTGGACAGATAGAACGCACCCGTCCCGCCCGAGCTGCGCGGGATCACCGCGTTGAAGCCGCACGCCTTCATCCGCGGCATCACGTCAACCGGCAGCCGATCCTCCCGGGCGTGGTACCAGAACGCCCGGAACTCCTTCTCCGGCGGCTCTGCCCGTACCAGTCGCACGTCCGCTTCCCCCTTCACTTCGCGGCCCTCGGCCTGCGCCGTGTACGTCGCCTTCGCCGACCCGGACGCCAGGCCGTCCGTGGGCATGCGGATCGACACCTCCACCTTCCCCACCTCGGCTCCCGCCACGGGCTGCGCGTCGAGAGACTCGGGGCTCTCCGTCCTCTCTTCCCCCGGGCCGACGAGCACCAGCCTGGCGCGGCCCGCCTGACCCGGCCCGCTCACCATTGCCTTGACCCGGAGCACGACCGGCCCGGGCTGTCGGACGAAGCTCGACCCGATGGACGCTTCGAGCACCGGCAGAACATCCGCCGCGGCCAGCCGCACGTGCCAGCGCTCCTCGGGTCGCAGCCACTCGAGCATGTTCGCCAGCAGCTTCGCCTCCATACCCTCCGGCGCTCTGCTGCCGCTCCAGCCTCGCGAGATCCCCAGCGCCAGCCCGCAGTCGATGAGCTTGCCCTTCCCGAAAGGCCCATACGCCGCCACCGGCTGGCCGTCCGTGTTCTCCAGGAACACCGTCGCGTCATTGCCCGGCCGCAGGATGATATGGTCGCTCCAGGCCGTCCGGAATTGCCCGATGCCCTCCGTGACGGCGTGACCGCCGACCGGCCGCACCTCGCGCACATACACCTTCAGCACGCCCGGGCCAATCGTCGGAAAGAGATGCTGGTGGTAGATGCTCAGGACCGATCCGCCGCCCCGCACGAAGCGCTCGAGGTTCTGCCGCCAGTCATCCACCACGCGACCCGGCTTGTGCATGTCGTACAGGATCACGGTGTCGTACTGCAGCAGCACGCCCAGCTCGAGGCCATCCAGCGCCTCGGCCTCATACCCGGGCATTCCCTCGAACGCCGCGAGGAACCCCTCCGACGACGCCCCCTGCCCACCCGTCAGCCGGACGTCGAAGACGCCCACCCTGTATGACTGCGCGTGCACCGCGCCACACACCAGCGCCGCCAATGCAGCAATGCTCCATCTCATGCCCGCCGATTCCTCCTCCTGTCATCTCGCCGGCTGACCGGGTCGTCGTCACGCAGTGTTCCCTTTGCCACGCCGGGCATCCTCCGGTGCACTCCAAGCAGGCCACCGACCACACCTGGCGAACACTGCCGCATTGAGGCACACGCGCACGGAGGACGACGATCCGCCATGGCCCGTATCGAGATGCTGTCGCTGCCGCTGATCATTACCGCCGTACTGCCGCTGCTCGCCATTCCCACATGGGCACAGTCCAAGGGCCCCACCGACTGGTCCGACTGGGAGAAGTACCGCGATCGGGTCGTCCATCCGGCCACGACGATCAAGCCCGAGGACCTCGAGCGAGCGCGCGCCAACATCGACCGGTACGACTGGGCCCGGAGCTACGCGGCGCGCCTCCGCGAGTCGGCCGACGCAATCGTGCCCAAGATCACCAAGGACTACCTGGAACGCATGCTCGAGGTAACCACGCCGGGGGACCGAGGGCCCTGTCCGGCCTGCCGCGCCAAGGGCCTCCCCTGGCACCCGAACGGCCAGTGGAGCTGGTCGTCCTCGGCGCCCGACAACCTGACGTGCAGCGTCTGCAATACCGTCTTCCCCCACGACGAGTTTCCCGAGGAGTTCGTCATCCAGAGCAAGTGGGACCCGCGCCAGCGCTTCGGCTTCGTGGGCGGGGAGACGTTCAAGTGCTTCGGCTACACGAAGGCCCGCCCGAGCATCACTGCCATCATCCGCGCCCGCAAGGTCGGGTACGTGACGAGCCGGCTCAGCACGCTCGGCACGGCATACGCCCTGACCGAGGACGTCCGCTACGCTCGCGCCGCCAAGGCCATCCTGCTGCGCCTCGCCGAGGTGCTCCCGAAGTACCTCGTCCGCGCCGGCTACGGCTACGGCGAGTTCACCGACTGCGACCCGCACATCGCCGCCGAACGTATCTCGGACCTGCCCGCCGACGAGATCGTATACCCGCCCAACAAGCCCGACCGCAAGCTCCACGCCGGCTACTGGGCCGCGAGCCGCATCGGCAGCTCCGGCCAGGACGGTCGCTGGGTGGCGCGCGTGACGGAGGCCTACGATCTCACCTGCACCGCCCGCGACGAGAATGGCCCGGTCTACTCCCGCGACGAGCAGCTCCGCGTCGAGCGCGACGTGCTCCTCGAGGGCACGTACCTGGCAGTCTGCGACTCGCGCATCAACAACAAGTCCGTCTCCAACCGCGCCGGCGCCGCCATGGTCGGCCTGTGCGTCGGGCACCCCGGGCTCGTGCGCTTCGGCATCGAGGGCTTCACGCACACCGTGGACGATTGGTTCCTCCCGGACGGGGGCACGTCGGAATCGCCTGCCTACGCCCTCATGACCATGAGCGGCGTCCGCCCCTTCGGCATCGCCCTGCGGGACTACTCCGACCCGCCGGGCTACACGTCTCTCGACGGCACGCGCCTCGACCACTTCAGCGCCTGCCGCGACACGCGCTACGGCGACTGCTGGCAGGGCCTCATCTGGACGCTGCAGGGGGATCTCCGCTACCCGCCCTCGGCCGACTCGTACCGCACCACCGGCATGAGCGCCTCCCGCGCCGAGCTCATCGCCGTCGCCTACCCCACCGACGAGCACGTCGCCCTTCTCAAGGAGCTGGCCGGCGACGATCTCTCCGGCGGCTCTCCGCGCGAGGCCATCTTCTACCGCGAGCCCGGCCTCGAGGCGCGCAAGGTCGAGCCGCTCAGCCTCCCCGACGTCGTCTTCCCCTTCCTGAGTCAGGGCTACTTGCGCCGGGGCGAGCGCGGGCGCGACGCCGTGCTGCTGCTCAACGCCAGCGACTGGGGCGGGCACCATCACTACGACAGCCTCGACCTGTACTACTGGCAGGACGGGCGGGAGCTGCTCTCGGACCTCGGCTACCTGTGGGACCACCCGGACAAGCACTACACCCGCCGCACCTTCGCCCACAACCTCGTACTCATCGACGGCAAGGAGCAGCGCTCCCGTGGCCGCGGGGGCAGCTTCCACATCTTCGCCGTCACCCCGAGCGTGAAGGTCATGGAGGCCTCCTCGCAGGCCTACGAGTCCGCGACCGCATACCGCCGCACCTGCGCCCTCCTGGACCACGGGGACGCCGGCGCCTACGTCGTGGACATCTTCCGCGCGGCGGGCGGCAACGCACGCGAGTATGTGTTCCACGGCCCCGGGAATGACTACGAGGTGGGCGGCCTGCAGCTTGGGTTGGTCCCGGGCGTGGCGGGGCAGCCGGGACTCCTCGCCGAGCTGGACAAGGCACAGAGAGCCGATGGCGCAAAGCCGTGGCACGTCACCTGGAACGTTGATGAGGAGTACCAGTTCGCCGCCTTCGCGCCCGGCGCACCTGGCGAGACTGTCATGATCGGCGCCGGCTGGGGCCAGCGCAACCACCGCAACACCGACCGCGGCGCAACGCTTCCCTACGTCATCCGCCGCCGCGCCGGCAGGACCGGCATCGACACCTTCGCCACCGTCTTCGCCGGCGGCCCCACGGGCAGCGATCTCGTACGCGGCGTCAGCGTCCTCCCGTTGCCCGCCGATGCGCCCGCCGACGCCATCGCCGTCGCCGTGGAGACAGCCCAGGGAATGGACGTCATCGTCAGCATGGTCTCGCCCAGGCTGCTGACCGTCCCGATACCTGGAGGCAGTCTTGTCACCGACGCCCGCGCAGCGGTCGTGTTCACGAGCGGGAGAGCACCAACGGCCGCCTGCCTCATCGGCGGCACAACGCTGAAGGCCAACGGCGTGGAGCTCTCCTCACCGGCAGCAGTTTACAGCGGGGACATCACTGGCGTGCACAGCGCGGATGGCGAGTCCTACTTCGAGATCACCGGCGACCTGCCCGCCGCAGCATCGCAGCGCGCCGTCCTCCTCGTCACCGGCGACGACAACATCGCACACGCCTACCCCATCCGCCGCCTCGACAAGCGCAACGGCGTCACCCGCGTCTACACCAAGACCAACCACACCGGCTTCGAAGCCCGGCCGGCAGACACCTGGCGACTCCTCCCGGCGGTTGCCCACAGAAAGCCGTGACGTGCCGCTACTGACGACCGACCACTGGCCACTGACCACCGTCTTGCTTACGCCTCCGGCTTCCTCACGACAACCCACCACCCCGGCCCGAAGTGCCACAGAACGCGCCGCGCCACGCGCCGCCGGCGAGAGTCGCTCGGGCTCGACTGGAGCCTCGCTCTGCATCCCTCCGCACGGAAGATCCGCACCGCGTCGAGCGGATGCACCGCCGTCACCGCGTCGTAGTCCGAGTCCCGCCAGTCGTCCCCGAGCATGGGCTCCAGGTGCTGCACCTGCGAATGCGGGTTGAGCACCTTGGTCAGCGGCACCCAGATTCCCCGCAGCACCTCCCGCAGCACCAGCAGCCAGTGTGGCCCGCGCTCGCCGCGATGTCCGGCGATGATGGCCCGGCTTCGGGCCCGAGTGAGGGCGAAGTAGTTCGGCAGGTACGTCACGAAGGCCCCACCCGGTCGCGTCACGCGCAGCAGCTCCCGGATCGCGCCCGCCACGTCGGGCAGGCGCTCG
>JASFTE010000326.1:0-5866 GCA_050114035.1 Armatimonadota bacterium
GTCACCCGGGCGATGGCCGCGCAGCGGCCCGTGGTCGAGTTCGACGACGGACCGGTCTCGCACGGCATCAAGGCCGCCTGGGAACAGATTGACGCCCACTTCAACGGCGCCGCATGAACAGGAACCAACATGGGTAGTGCATGGTTGGTGATTTGAGAAGGTGACGTCATAGCGAACGAGCGGGACAACGCCGAGAATCAAGCCCGGAGTCAGCCGAGCACTGACGACTGCAGCGGCGAGTGCGCCAAGTGCGCCGCCGCTGAGCCGTGTGAGACGGAGCAGCAGCGACTGTACCGTCTCCAGCAGAAGCAACTTGCAGAGCGCGCCGCCGCCATGCGCCACCAGATCCTGATCATCAGCGGCAAGGGCGGCGTCGGCAAGAGCACCGTGGCGGCGAACCTGTCGTGGGCTCTGGCCGCGCGCCACTTCGAGGTGGGGCTGCTGGATGCCGACCTGCACGGCCCGACGATCCCGCTCATCATGGGCGTCAAGGGCCACCTGCCCATCGGCAAGGGCGGCGCGATGGTGCCGGTGCCCGCCGGCCCGCGGCTGCACGTCATGTCCATGGGTCTCTTGACGCAGGACGACAGGAGCCCCGTGATCTGGCGCGGCCCGATACGCGCCAACGTCCTGCGACAACTGATCGCCGACGTGGAGTGGGGCGAGCTGGACTTCCTCGTCGCCGATCTCCCGCCGGGCACCGGCGATGAGCCGCTCACCGTGGCGCAGGCGTTCCCCAACGCCGACGGCGCCATCGTGGTGAGCACGCCGCAGGAGGCGAGCCTCTCGGACTGCCGCAAGGCCATCAACTTCGTCCGCGCCGTGGAGCTCCCGGTGCTGGGAGTCATCGAGAACATGAGCGGCTTCGTCTGCCCGCACTGCAGCGAGGCGACCGATGTCTTCGGCAGCGGCGGCGCCGAGCGCATGGCCGAGAAGATGCAGGTGCCGTTCCTCGGCGCCATCCCCCTCGTGCCCGATGTCGTCACGCGCGCGGACCGGGGGCAGTCCCTCGTCCACGAGGCCGCGCCCGAGGCGAGTCGCAAGGCCTTCGAAGCCGTGGTCGCTGCCGTAATGGCTCAGCTCGGAGTGGCGCACGCCGCGGCAGCCAGTGGAGAGTAGCTCCCGTGGGAAGCGAGGCTGAGCGCAACGCCCGGCGCTGCATCTTCGGTCCTGTGCCCTCCCGGCGACTCGGCCGCTCCCTCGGCGTCGATCCCGTCCCCCTCAAGACGTGCACCTACGACTGCATCTACTGCCAGCTCGGCCCGACGACCAACCAGACGACCCAGCGCCGGGCCCACGTCCCCACGAACGACATCATCGCGCAATTCGACTCGTGGCTCGAGCAAGGCGGCACGGCCGACTCCATCACGCTCGCCGGCTCCGGCGAGCCCACACTGCATGCTGAGCTTCGCGAGATCATCCGCTGCATCAAGCGCCGCACTGCCATCCCGGTGACCGTGCTCACCAACGGATCGCTGCTCTGGCGCGACGACGTGAGGGGCGACATCGCGGCCGCCGATCTGCTCATTCCCTCCCTCGATGCCGCCTTGCCAGGCGCCTTCGCGCAGGTCAATCGCCCGTGCACCGGCTTGGAGCTGGAGCGGGTCCTCGAAGGCCTGCGCGCCACGCGCCTGGAGTGCGGGGGGGAGATGTGGCTCGAGGTGATGCTGGTCGCAGCGAGGAATGACTCGGCCGAGCAGCTGCGCGCTCTCCGCAGAGCCATCGACTCGATGCGTCCCGATCGCATCCAGATCAACACGGTGGTCCGCCCGCCGGCCGATCCCAGCGTCAGGCCGCTGAGCCACGAGAGCCTCCAACGTGCTCGAGCTTGTCTCGGACCCCGAGCCGAGATCGTCGCCGCGCTACCGGCTGACTACAAGGGCGACGAGACGGCCCAGGTGACGGCCGAGGATGTCGTCACGCTGCTGGAGCGCCGGCCGTGTACGACGCAGGACATCTGCACCGGCCTCTCGATTCACCCCAATGAAGCAGCCAAGTACGTCGCCGCCCTCCTGGCCCAGGCGCGGATCACCTCCGAACAGCGCCAGGACCAGACGTACTACCGCGCCGCATAGGCCGAGTTCGCCGCGATGTGACGCACGTCACATTGGCCTGCCGGACAACCAGTTCACGTGCCTCCCGCAACCCTGTGGCACGGCGTGCTCGCCAAGCCGTGCGCCCGCCGCGCAGGACCATCCCACCCCCGACGCGAATCCGTCCCACGTCCCTGCCATCCAGCAGACCCCCTGAGGAGCACCATAGCATGACACGCCGACATGCCCTGACCATCGGAGCCGGCGCCGCGGTCCTGTGCGGCTATCTATGCTGGCACGTGCTTGTGCCCACTGCCCCGGCGGCGGCGAAGCCACGCGTCACCAAGAAGAAGGGCATCCGCATCTATGCGGACAATGACAACTTTCTCTGCTTCGTCTGTCACATTGACTTCGACGGGGAGGAGCTGACGGCGCAGCACGCGCGGCACGGCGTCACCTGCGCCTCGTGCCACGGCGAGTGCGCCGCCCACATGGCCGACGAGATGTCCGCCACCAAGCCCGACCTGCTCTACGGCCGCACCGAGGTCGAGCCCCTGTGCCGCAAATGCCACGGGAAGCACAACTCGCCCGACGCCGTCGAGGAGTTCCGCACCCAGTGGGAGGGGAAGCACCGTCCCAACGGCCGCTCGGTGACGGACGATTCTCCGTGCACCGACTGCCACGGGAAGCATGTCATCCTCAAGCCGAGCATGACCGGATAGCACCCACCGACGCCCAACCAGGATCATCGACGGGCTCGAAGCGAACACCTGACACCCGACTCAACCACAGAAAGCGAGAGTTGACCGTGAGAACCTATGTCAAGACCACCTGTACAATGGCAGTCCTCATTCTCTTCTGCGTCTCAGCCGCCCAGGCGGGTCCGCGCCCCCCTGACGGTCCGTTCGTGACGAGCCTCGCAGAGGCGGCGACCGAGGCGGGCGAGTCCGGCTTCGTCTCGCTCTTCAACGGCGAGGACCTCACCGGCTGGGAGGGGGACGCCGACCCGTGGTCCGTGGAGGGCGGCGCCATCACCGGGGTGCTCGGCGAGGGTCAGGAGCTGGCCTACAACACGTTCCTCATCTGGCGCGGCGGCCAGCCGAAGAACTTCGAGCTGCGCGTGACCTTGCGGCAGGAGGGCAACAACTCCGGCATCCAGTATCGCAGCCGCGAGCTGAAAGAGGTGGGGCCCTTCTCCATGGGCGGGTACCAGTGCGACGTCCATCCCCGGCCGACCTACAACGCCCAGCTCTACCACGAGAAGGGCCGGGGCATCGTGGCGATGCGCGGGCAAAAGGTCCTACTCGCCGAGAACGGTGACACGTGGCTCATCGGCACGACGGGGCCCGTCGAGCCCATCGCCAACGATGAGTGGCACGTGTTCACCATCATCGCCCAGGGCAACCGCCTCATCCACAAGATAGACGGTCAGTTGGCTCTCGAGGTGACCGACCATGACCCGAAGAAGCGCGCGCTGGAGGGCCTTCTGGGGATTCAGCTCCACCGCGGCCCGGCCATGAAGGTGCAGGTGAAGGACGTGTGGCTGAAGGTCCTGCCCGACGGCGGCCTCCTGAGCCCGGCCGACACGCCGCTCCCGCCTGAGGCGACGAAGCTGAAGTGACGCCCTGGTGCTCCGGGCTCAGTGTCTCCGGGGCCCCAAACGTGAGGCGATGGGAACATGAAGATCCTCACCCCAGAATCGCTCGCTGCTGTGCTGCCGCTCGCCCTCTGGCTCGCTGCGAGCCTCTGCGCCGCACAATCCGACGCCGAGACCCACGACGGCAAGCCCGTTCTCAGCGATCCATCCGCCTCCGACTCGGGCCTCGACTACTTCTCCCAGGGCGGAGTGGTCGTGGACGGCATCGCCTACTTCACCGCGGATCAGTCCTGCTCCAGGTACTGGAAGGCCGACGGCTACCCGTTCGGAGTCGCCTTCGACGTGAGCACCTTCAGAAAGGTCAGGACCTACCCCCTCAAGGACACCTACGACAGTTGCCCACTCGTCGTGCAGAAGCGCGACGGCTCATGGCTCATCATCGCCCACGAATACAAGGAGAAGCGCACCGTCGCTCTCGAGCGCGACACGGCGGAAGTCGTCTGGACGAGCCCCGCGAACCAGCCGGGCTCCTACTTCTTCGGCCATTCCTACTACGTGCTCCCCGGCGGCGCCAGGCTCATCTTCGCCGCCTCCCAGAATGGCCTCCACGCCCTGTCGGGCGAGAGCGGGGAAGAGGTCTGGTGGGTCCGGGCCAGGAGCACCGGCGGCGTGACGCCCTGCGTCGACCAGCAGAACGGGTGGGTCTACTACCAGCCCGACGGCAAGCTAATCAAGATCCGCGCTGCCGACGGCGAGATCATCAAGTCCGTCCCCGTCGGCCATCCGAACCGCACCGTCTCGTGGAACACTGTGCTCGCCAGGGACGCGCACGGCTACCACATCGCCACCTACTGGTTCGGCTTCGTTGATCGCGACGGCAAGAAGAAGATGCAGTGGAACGCGGCGGTCCGGGTGCACGACGCCGAGCTGAACCTGCTGTGGGAGCGCACCGGACTTCCCTGCCCCAAGAAGGCCACCCTCACATACGCCGACGGCAAGCTCGTCGTCGGAACGGGCAGCCACTGGAGCCCGCCGTATGAGGGCACGGAGTGGAAGTACATCGCGGCATACGCCATCGGCACCGGCGACATGGTGTGGAAGTGCGACCTGACCGAGCACGACTACCGCGCCACCATGAACGTCCCCTACGGGTACGGGTTCTTCTACGCCGAGGCGTGGGCCGAGCCGGCCAAGCTGTTCAAGATCAACGCCGCCACGGGCGTCCTCGAGGACGTGTACGAGTACGACGCTTCCGTCAGTTCCTGCGCCCCTCCGCTCATCGCCCATGGGAGAGTCTTCAGCGGCGACCTCGGGCGCGATGGGATCGTGGTCACCCGGGTCGCCAGGAACTCCACCTCCGACTGGCCCGGCCCCTTCTGCGACCCCCAGACCAACACCTACGCCCTCCCCGACGACCCGAACGCCCAACCCACCGCAATGGAGGAGCTCTACGTCGGCATTCGCGGCGCGTCAACTCAGCGTCACCGGAGAGACCCTCAATGAAACAACTCGTCTCTCTGTCCCCTGGCACTCTCGTGCTGTGCCTGACCGTCTCGGGCCACCTGCTCGCGGCCGACGCTCCCCCGGGGGGGATCCGGCTCCTGCCGGGCTATGAGCACCGCCCACTGCAGGGCATTGACTCCATCGTGGGCGAGATCCGCAAGGAAGGAGGATTGCGGATCTCCTATGAGATTGGGGGACTGACCAAGCCGGGTGGGATCACGGTGGGCGGGCAATTCTCCGACCGCCCCAAACTGACCCCGAGGGATCAGGTCCGTTGGTATCTGGAGCAGACCGTCAACAAACAGCCGGCCCACCTGGCCTACCGCAAAGACAGCTACCTGCTTGTCTCGTTCCCACAGAAGGGAATCAACTTCCGGGTGATGATTCGCTCAGCGGACGAAATGGCCGAGGCGTTGCTGATGATTCTGACCTATCCCGGCCCGCCTGCCGCCGAAGCCTCGGACGCACACAGGTCGGAGAACTGACCATCAACCGGGGGGACAGCGGCTTCACTCCGCCTCCCGCGCGTAGTCGCCGAAGGGCTGCCGCTCCACCTCCGCCCCTGATCTTCCGGTTCGCGCACAGATTCCCCACGCGAAAGCGCGCCTGCGCAAAGCCAAGGAACGGGGCTATGTCCCCGGAATCCACGGAATCCTGACGGACTTCTCGGAATGCGCAGACAATCGGACCGCTGACGAGCGCAGCAATGAACCGCGGCCCCCGCTGCTGGCTC
>JASFTE010000327.1:0-5829 GCA_050114035.1 Armatimonadota bacterium
AGCCGCCCAGTGGCAATGCGAACAGACCCAGGAGTAGCCAGACCATACGCGAACGCATCTCGTGCAAGGACGCCCGCCCAGCGGCCAGGAGTGTAGAGGAACAAATCGTCTACACCTCTCAAATTGCCCGCACAGCCCCGAGGAGCCCCAGAGTGCAGTGAGTGCACTGAGTGTAGGGTTCCGCAAAGCGATGGCGAAGACGCACGTTATGTTAACTCTTGGCACGCGCCGCCTGGCGAGGATACCACCATGGAGCAGGTGAAGCCGACGCCCAGAGGAATCCCGCACGGGTTCGTTTTCGTGCTTGAGCGCTTGTGCAAGGAGATAGTGTTCGGCTGCCAGATGTGCGGGCAGTGCATACTCAAGTCCACCGCGTATGTCTGTCCCACGCGCTGCCCCAAGCGGCTCCGGAACGGCTCCTGCGGCGGCTACGATGTGGGCGGGAAGTGCGAGGTGTACCCGGAGCGGGATTGCGTCTGGTGCAAGATCTACCGCCGCGCGGATCTACTCCGCCGCACCGAGACCCTGCGGGAGCTGAAGCCGCCGATAGACTATGGTCTCTTCCGCACGTCGTCCTGGTACAATCTCCTGCGGGGCAACATCGACTGGCCCGGACACAGCCAGCGGCGCCAGACTGAGACGGAGGGCTAAGCGTGTCGGCAGGACAGACTGAGGCCGGCAGGACGGGAGTCTGCGGATCGACCGTCGTCGAGCAGCGCCACGCGGCTTCGTTCCGCGACGTTCTGGCCTCCGGCGAGTTCATCGTGACGATGGAGACGACGCCGCCAAAGGGCACGGATCTGGAGCCTGTACTGGCCGAAGCCGAGGCCTGCTGGGACCGTGTCGATGCCTTCACGGTGACGGACAACCAGTCGTCCAACATGTCCCTGGGCGCGCTTGTGCTCAGCCTCCGGCTCAAGGAACGCGGCCTGCTGTCTGTTCTGCAGATGTCCTGCCGCGACCGCAATCGCCTGGCGCTGCAGTCGGACCTACTCGCCGGGGCGCATCTCGGCATCACGGACATCATGTGCCTGACGGGCGACCATGTGGTGATGGGCGACCACGAGGAAGCGATGCCGGTCTTCGACCTGGACTCCGTGACGCTGCTGCAGGTGGCCCGTGGGCTCATGGACGGCCACGACATGGTGGGCAACGAGCTCAAGGGGCCAGCGCCGCGCTTCACCCTCGGCGCCGCCGTCAGCCCCTGCTCCGACCCCCTGGAGCCGCAGCTCCTCAAACTGGAGAAGAAAGTGGCGGCCGGGGCCGAGTTCATCTACACGCAGGCCGTCTACGACATGGACAGGCTGCGGAGCTTCATGGATGAGATATCGCATCTGGACGTCCCCATCATGGGTGGCTTCTGCTTCCTGAAGTCCGCCCGGGGCTGCCAGTTCATGAACGACAACCTCGCCGGCGTCAGTGTGCCGCAAGCCCTCATTGATCGCTTCGACAAGTGCGACACGAGCGAAGCACGGCTGGAGTGCAGCATTGAGATATCGGTGGAGCTCATCGCGGGGATGGAAGAGGCGTGCCGGGGAGTGCATCTCATGCCCCTGGGTTGGGAGCGACACGTCCCCACGATACTGGATGCGGCGGGGCGCTCTGGCAGCCACGAGGGGTAACGGCGGACCGCAGAGCCCGGCTACCCACACGCGCCCTCCCGGACTTGCACACCACCGGCCGCTGACCCGATAGGCCATGCCCACAGAAGCGCAGCGGGGAGCACTGAGCCGGTTTCCGGCCGAGGATCAGCTGGCGGCGGGGGCCGCAAGGCCGTCGCTGCGGCGCGTGGTCAATGGCACCGGCATCATCGTACACACGGGCCTGGGGCGATCGCTGCTCTGTGCAGCAGCGGCCAGGGCGCTTCAGCAGGCGGCCACGGGCCACTGCGCCCTGGAAGTGGACCTGGAGAGCGGCGAGCGCGGGTCGCGGCAGGCGCATCTGGAGCCCCTCCTGTGCCACCTCACGGGCAGTGAGGCGGCGTTGGTGGTCAACAACAACGCCGCGGCCGTGCTGCTGGTGCTCAACTCGCTGGCCGAGGGCAGGGAGGTCGTCGTCTCCCGCGGGGAGCTGGTAGAGATCGGCGGCTCCTTCCGCATGCCCGACGTGATCGCGAAGAGCGGCTGCACGATGGTCGAGGTCGGCACGACGAACCAGACGCATTTGGCCGACTACGAGACAGGCATCAGTGCCGAGACCGTGGCTCTGCTGCGGGTGCATCCGAGCAACTACCGCGTTGTTGGATTCACGGAGGGCCCGTCGCCGCAGGAGATGGCGCGCGTGGCCGGGGAACGGGGGCTGCTGCTCATCGAGGACCTCGGCAGTGGTGCGCTGGAGGACCTCTCGCCGTACGGTGTTGGCGGCGAGCCCGTGGTACAGCACAGCATCTCGGCGGGGGTGGACGTGACCACGTTCTCCGGCGACAAGGTACTTGGCGGCCCCCAGGCGGGCGTGATCGTGGGCAGAGGCGATCTGCTGGAGCGTATCCGGCGCAATCCTCTGGCCCGCGCCCTGCGCATCGACAAGCTCACCATCGCGGCTCTGGAGGCGACGCTCAGGGTCCATATCGATGCGGAACAGGCGCTGCCCGAGATCCCCACGCTGCGCGCGGTGTCTGCGCAGGCCCCGGTAGTTCAGGAGCGCGCTGAGGCCCTCGTGCATGCGCTGCCAGCGCGAGTGACCGAGGCGGCACAGGTGGCCACAGTGGAGACGAGCGCCCAGGTCGGCGGGGGGGCACTGCCGACGCAGGAGATCCCCTCATGGGCCGTGGCGGTGACGCCCAGCGAGATCTCCGCCGATGAGCTGGCGCGCCGGCTGCGGCTGGGCGATACGGCCATTATGGGCCGGATCCACCGAAGCCGCCTGCTGCTGGATATGCGCACCGTGGCGGACGACGAGCTGAATGTCATCGTCTCCGCCCTGGCAGAAGCGCTCGCCCCATCCTGAGCGGCGCGGCGCCGGTCTCACGACCAGCAGCCCTGCCTTCACGGTCATATGCCCTTGCGCACTGCAAAGCGACTTGTGCCCGCACTGGCCCTGCTCCTGCTCGTGGCCTTTCTCGTGCAGCGCTACCTCGTGCATCCCGACCCGGGCCGCATCCTGGCACGCACCGTTGCGTTGTACAGCAGCCTGGAGTTCTATTCTGACACAACCACGGTACGCTCGGATCTTGACTCGGTCCAGGGGACCTACGAGTTCGCGTATGCCCGGCCAAACCGACTTCGGGTGCAGTTCCGCGGTGTGCTCGGCGACGAGCTCGTCGTGGCTGACGGCATTACCCTCTATGTTCACCGTCCCGACCTGAACCAGTACGTTGCCCGGCCCGCTCCCCGCGTGCTCGCCGACGAACTGCCTGGGGCCCAGCCGATGCTCAAGTTGTCGCTGCTGAACGGCAGGGCGCCGCTCGGAGGAGTGGGTACGGCGCGATACGAGGGCAGGGAGAAGCTGCATGGGCGATGGGTACACAAGGTGCGGATCAAGGCGGACCGGCCGGGCGGAGGGGAGAGCGCGGCATCCACGGGGTCTGAGGAGGCGGGTGGGCCTGCGAACATGGTGCTGTGGGTGGGGGCCGAGGACGCTCTCATCTACCGCAGCGACCTCGCCTTCGAGCTCGGCACAGAGACGGTGACACACTCACTCGTGAGCGATGGCATCTCCACCGCGCCGCCGCCGGCGGGCGCTTTCACGTTCGAGCCGCCGCCGGGCTCCCGCCCCGTGGCGCGCTTTGAGGCTGCGGAGGTCCTGCCGGACGCTGCTGGGGACGGGATCGGTGAGATGGGGGGCAGCGAGGGCTGACCGAGTGGCCCACGGCGTCCGACGGGTGACTGACGACGTTTCGGGAACGAACAGACGCATATATGGGGCGGTCGGGTGCAGACCGCCCCATAGGCTCCAATCCCCCAACCCCTACGCCGCTGCGGCCCAGGTCATCCCCAGCGCCGCTGGCTACACCCGTGGTCTCCTGAGTGCCCCCACGGCCGCAAGATGCTTGTGCTCATCGCAGTAGACGGCGTTGCACGGGATCTGCGCTCCGCAGACTACACATAGGTCCTTTCCGGCAGCGCGCATGCGCTTGAAAACGCGACTTATCGTTGTCATTGCCGTCGATAGGAAGATCACGGCGGCGACCACTACGAACCCAGCTCCGAGTCCCAGGAAAGCCAGGCCAACATCGCTCATCAGGTCTCGCCTCCCCCGACTCGCCCGCCCGTTGCCCGCAGGTGTTAGGGATATACCCCGGCGATTCTACGGGACGATGAACATGGTGTTACGTGTCGTTTTACAGCCTGCCGGCAGTGGGCGTGGGGAGCCGGAGCGCGGGTCGGCCGGCACCGTTGATGGCGCGTGGGCGGCATGACCCGTCGCAAGGGACAGAGGCGTGTCGTCCACCTCACACGGGCGGATGGCGCAGGGCGCGCCGTGTGGGGTGCGGTGTGGCGAACAACGAACCTACGTTCGATTCTTGTCGGCATTTTGTAAGCCAGCATACAGAATTGCACCCATGGCCCCGCTACTCTTCCGACGTTCCCTCCATCTGGTGTATCTAGTATGGAGGGCATTTTTTGTGCCCTCCGTCAAAGGAGTGGTAGATCGTGTCAGATATTCTGGACAAGCCACCCACCGCACGGCGGCGGTCGTGGGTTGCGATCGTCGCGACGTGCGTGTGTGCGGTGGCGGTCGTCGCCTGGAGCGCCGCCGGGGCACTGGTCCCGCCGATCCAGGAAGTGGCGGGCATCAGCATCTGGGTCCTCCTGGGCAAGGCCGAGCAAGCCCAGCACCCGCTGGCCGATGTCGTCCGACGAGTGATCGCGGGCGAGACGGGCGAGCAGCCGCCGTGGAAGCTGCCGATGCTCGTCAATGGGCTGCGGAAGGGCCCGCTGGATGCGACCATAACTGCCTACACGGAGATGGACCCGGGCTGCACAACGCGGACGGCGTGGGGTTCACGTGTGCGACGGGGCATTGTGGCGGCCGACAGGCGCTACTGGGGCCCTGGCAGCGTGGTCTGGATCGGACCGCCGATCTCGGAGACACTCATCGTGGAGGATGTGGGTTCCGCGATCAAGGGCCCCCATCGGTTCGATGTGTGCCTCCCGGGCGATCTGGATGGTGCCCGGGCCATCGGCCTCCAGCGGCACATCACCTACATCCCGCTTCATCGGGAGCCGCCGCGGAGGCGCTGGTCGGCGAAGCCCAAGGAATGGCATCCGCCCGTCTGGAAGCCCGGCATACCGGCGCCCGGACAGGAGGCAGAGGAACAAACGCCGTCGCCAGCGACGACGGACGAGGCGATGGCCTCATAGAGATGGGATCCCGTCCGCGGACGGGAGGAACATGCGTGGGCCCCCGGAGTCGGGGGCCCACGTTGCATTTCTTGGCATCAGCGGCGCGCTAGCCGGGCGTGCTTCCCGCTGGCTGACGGAGTTGCTCAGCCGGCGGCTGCTTGGGATTCTCTCCCGCCTCGGGCGCCTCTTTTGCACCCTCCTCCTTCTTCTCGCGCACAAGAGTGCTGTCCGCCATGCCCTCGGCCTGAATCGTGTGATCCTTCCGGTTGATCACCGCGCCCTCGAACCGGAGCACACTGCCGTCCTCCCGCTCGATACGCACGGCCCCGGTCAGCGTGAGCAGCTCCGCGTCCTCATCGTAGATGGCCCGATGTGCGTAGGCCGTATCGCCCTCTTGCTGCGCGACCACATTGCCCACGCAGATGGCGCGCTTGTCGTCGTAGTAGTAGTGCAGTCGGTCGCAGATGACCACCGTCTTCTTCTTCGGCTCCCCGCCGTCTGCGTCCGGTTCGTCGCCATCCTGTGCAGGCGGGTCCTCTCCCTC
>JASFTE010000328.1:0-5815 GCA_050114035.1 Armatimonadota bacterium
GCCAGCCCCGCGGGTACCCCACGGAGAGGGCCGCATAGAGGAAACAGGCGGCCAAAGTCAGGCCGAGGAGAAAGAGCAACGACTGCTGCTCGAACCCCGGCACGGTCCCCAGGCCGAGGCCGACCTGAGGGTCCAATGGGTTCGCCCCCAACTGGGCCTCGAGGGTGCGCGAGGTGAGCATCAGGGGGATCATCATCACGAAGCCGAGCGCGCTCAGCAAGCCGTAGATAGTTCGTCGTACCGATACTGGCATGGCAGGTTCTCGGGTGGACTAGAAGTGGGCCCGGCAGGACTCGAACCTGCGACCTACCGATTATGAGTCGGCTGCTCTGACCAACTGAGCTACGGGCCCGTAGTGTACCAGGTTGCTGCCACACAACGCCTTTCCTGTCTGGCCGGTCAGGCCAGATCGCGGGGTGTGTGTGTTTCTTGTGAGAGTTTCTCCCCTCATCACCCCACCTCCCGCAACTCTGCGTCGTGCGTGACTACCTTCAACATAGTGCGTTCGTCCGGTTGCTGGTAGGCCGACTTCAGGGCCTGCAGGCTCGACCAGCCGCCAGCCTGGGCGACATCTACATCGGGCAGATCCTTGCGGGCACTGGCCCACAGTCGGCGGTAAGCGTGGAACACGTGACTCCTGACCGGCTCAAGCTTCGCTTCCTTTTCCGCCGCTCTGAGCCAGTCGCGGGCGGCCTCGTAACGCACGTGGCTCTTGGGATTAAAGGGGCCTGGAAAGAGGTAGCCGCCACCAACGTGGCCGATCCGTTGCCGCTTGCGAACCGCAGCCTCGAGTGCCTCGCGCACGATGGGACCGACCGGGCAGCGCCAGCGCTTTTCCATCTTGTCAGTATCCTCGGGCCACACGATCGCTCCCCAAGGCGCTGCCTCCGTCTCAGTCAGGTCGAGGTCTTCGACGCGGAGTCTCACAACAGCCCCGATCCGCCGGCCGGTGCCGACTACGATCTCGAACAGTTCGGGAAGGTAAGACCCGATCTCGCGCCGCTTGCCGCTGCGCATCACCCGCATGGTCACGTTGCGGTAGACGTTCCGTATGGCATCCACCCGGTCGTGTGTGGCCACGTAGCGGGACGGGTTCTTCTCATGCGGTGTGTCGAGGCCGCGGGTGGGATCGGTCTCCATAAGTAAGCGATCGTCGCCGTCCCGCCACTCGCAGGCCCAGGCCAATGGGGATGTCCTCTTCTCCCAGCTTCCACGTTGCTAGGAGTAAACCTGTGGCCGCAGCCCCAGACCTGGCCCTCACCCCACCGGACGCACACACAGTGCCTCCGCACGACGCCATCCTCTCGCGTCCAGGTCTCGGAGCCGTCAGTCATGAGAGGATTGATACCCAGCCACCGGCACCGCATCTTTTTTGAGCACAACCGGGTGCCCTTAATCCCACACACCTCAGGGTTCACGATGAAACAGAGCCCGGAGCCGGCGTCGTCCGCGGAACGAGGGGCGGTGCTCGCCGCCTTCCGACGCGCTCTGGCCCGGGAGATGCACCTGCTGCGTCGCGATCCAGGGCTGCTGTGGCAACAGCTGTACAACCGGCTCCAGTGGGAGGACGAGCCGGTCGTTGCGTTACTCGAGCCGGAGTTCGAGCGGCGCAGCGCCCCGGGGGCTTCACCTTGGCTGCGAACGCGGACGCGGTCCCGAGAGTCGGAGGCGCTGGTTCGCACGTTAGAGGGCCACACCGGCTGGGTCTACGCCTGTGCCTACAGCCCCGACGGAGCTCGGGTGGTCTCGGCAAGCGGGGATAAGACGCTGAAGCTATGGGACGCCGAGACGGGCGAGGCGATTCGCACCCTCCAGGGCCACACCGGCGACGTCGAGGCCTGTGCCTTCAGCCCCGACGGGGCCCGGGTGGTCTCTGCGAGCAGTGATAACACGCTCAAGCTCTGGGACGCCGAGAGGGGTGCGGAGATTCGCACCCTCGCGGGCCACACCGAGACGGTCAAAGCTTGTGCTTACAGCCCCGACGGTGCTCGGGTGGTCTCCGCAAGCGAATATCCGGAGAATGCGCTCAAGCTCTGGGACGCCAAGACGGGCGAGGAGATTCGCACCCTTGCGGGCCACACCCACAAGGTCGAGGCGTGTGCCTTCAGCCCCAACGGCGCCCGGGTGGTCTCAGGAAGCGTCGACAAGACGCTCAAGCTCTGGGACGCCGAGACGGGCGAGGCGATTCGCACCCTCGAGGGCCACGGCTATGTCTCCGCCTGTGCCTTCAGCCCCGACGGCGCCCGGGTCGTCTCGGCAAGCGGTAAGACGATCGAGCTCTGGGACGCCGAGACGGGCGAGGCGATTCGCACCCTCCAGGGCCACACCGGCGACGTCGAGGCCTGTACCTTCAGCCCCGACGGCGCCCGGGTGGTCTCGGCAAGCGGACATCCGGAGAATGTGATCAAGCTCTGGGACGCCGAGACGGGCGAGGCGATCCACACCCTCGCGGGCCACACCAGCCCCATCAGCGCCTGTGCCTTCAGCCCCGACGGCGCCCGGGTCGTCTCGGCAGGAAGGGGTGACCTCCTGGGGAAGGATCAGACGCTCAAGCTCTGGGACACCGAGACGGGCGAGGCGATCCACACCCTCGCGGGCCACACTAGCCCCGTCAGCGCCTGTGTCTTCAGCCCCGACGGGGCCCGGGTGGTCTCTGCAAGCCATGATGAGACCCTCAAGCTCTGGGACGCCGAGACGGGCCAGGAGATTCGGACCCTGCAAGGGCACCGGTATGTGTACGCCTGTGCCTTCAGCCCGGACGGCGCCCGGCTGGTCTCGGGAAGCCGGGATAAGACGCTCAAGCTCTGGGACGCTGAGACGGGGGCAGAGATTCGCACCCTCAGAGGCCATACCGACACGGTTACCGCCTGTGCCTTCAGCCCGGACGGCGTCCGGGTGGTCTCGGCAAGCGGGGGCACGATCAAGCTCTGGGACGCCAACACGGGCGAGGAGATTCGCACTCCTGACAACCACAGCGACTATGTCTACGCCTGTGCTTTCAGCCCGGACGGCGCCCGGGTGGTCTCGGCAAGTGGGGATAACACGCTGAAGCTCTGGCACGCTGAGACGGGCGTGGAGATTCGCACCCTCAGAGGCCATACCGACACGGTTACCGCCTGTGCCTTCAGCCCCGACGGCAGCCGGGTGGTTTCGGCGGGCAACGATAAGACACTCAAGCTGTGGGACGCTGAGAGGGGAGAGGAGATTCGCACCCTCAAGGGCCACACGGGGTCGGTCAAGGCCTGTGCCTTCAGCCCGGACGGCGCCCGGGTGGTCTCGGCAAGCGTGGATGACACGCTTAGGCTGTGGGACGCTGAGACGGGGGAGGAGATTTGCACCCTCGAGGGCCACAGCCACTCGGTGTATGTCTGTGCCTACAGCCCCGACGGCGCTTGGATGGTCTCGGCAAGCCGGGATCAGACGCTGAGGCTCTGGGACGCCAAGACGGGAGAGTGTATCGCAACGTTGCGCCTGCTGGATGAAGCAGACGCGGCGGCCCATCATCCCCACCGCGCGAACGTTGCGTGCGGCGACGATAGTGGTTCATTCTACCTCGTCGACCTGGTCGGCGTCGCCGTAGGTCCCCTCGTGGTCACCGCCGTCGATTTCGGGAACGGCCCGGCGGTTCGCTGCCCGGTCTGCCTCGAACGTCATCCCCTTCAAGAGGCCTGGCTGGGCAGGGAGCTGGACTGTCCCGGGAGCGGCTGTGACGCACGCTTGCGGGTCAACCCATTCATCGCCGGACGGCCGAGACAACCTTAGCCCTTACAGGTAGACAGCTCGACGCGGAAGCGAACTGGCAGGCGGAGTCCGCGTCGGCGAAGTTCGCGCAGAACTTCCTGCCAGCCGTCGCCACATTCCTTCTCGATGGCGCGCTCGCCGAACAGGAATGCAATATCGTGCAGCCGCTCGAGGTTGTCCTCGGTTAGCATCGTCGGGTCCTTTCGTCGTTGTCGCCTCATCTGTCAGCTATTGTCGGGTCCAGATTCAGTTGCTTTAGAGCCAGGCGGGCCGCCCGCATCGCATCGGCCTCGATCTTGGCCGCGGGATTGGCCCGAACCATCCCGCCGTTCTCTGGCCGGATAACGACGCCGAGGTCCTCAATGACGGCACGCGCCTGGGCCGCCCGGTCGAGGGCGGTCAGCGCTTGCTCGAGGAGCAGCACAGCGTCGGCGTCCTCGGCCTGGAGTTGCCATTCGGTGACTATCTGTACCCAGCGAGCCTTGCTTTCCCGGCTGAGATGCGCCGGTGGGGTCGGTGGTTTCTTCGTTGGCATACTTCAACTTTCAATTTATTTCGAGCGCTTCGACCCTCGCGGTTGCTGCGCGCCGGTCCGGCGATGGGGTGCCCTTTTAGGATCTCACCCACGTCGCCGTGTCTTCTCTTGTGCCGTCTTGCGCCTGTGACATGGGCGGCAAAGCGCTTGCATGTTGTACGTCGCATACTTCTGCCCACCGTCCCGCAGTGCGATGATATGGTCCACCTCTTTGGCTGGGTGTTCGCCACATAGTTCGCACGTCGGGTGCTGCCGGATGTACCGCCTCGCCAGGTTGTTCCAGCGTGCGTCATATCCGCGTTGACGCGCTGTGCCGCGCTGGCGGTCCCATTGCCTGGCCACCTGCGCTTCGTGCTTCGCGCACCTGGTTCTGGTCGTTAGTTCTGGACACCCGGGCTCGAGGCATGGGCTTGGTGGTCGCTTTGGCATATCACACCTCACAAGTCTCTGCTTCTCCTGCCCCGCTTGACCCTGGCTTGACCGGTGCCGCGCATCGTACCTTCAAAGTTTGCTGTACTGGAGGGTATCATGAGTAAGCTCCGTAGGCGCATATTCCTAGCGTTCCTGCTCCTCGCCGTGGCCGCCATGCCCGCAACAATACCGGGTTGCGGGAACCCCAACGAGCCCGAGGGGCCGTGCGGTGAGAAAGGTGACCTTTGTAGTAGCCGGCAGTGCTGCCCCGGTCTGTATTGCAGGCCCGCCGACCCGGGAAATCCCCTGCATGAAGTCGATACGTGTGTTTAGCCATCGGCACTTAGCCCACCGGTATCCACTCACCGGCACCACAGCGCGAGCACTCCACCCATATCAGCTTCATGCCTGTCGTGCCGTGGGTACACCTGTGCGGCACTACGTTGAGGTCGAATGGCCCCTCATCCCGGTGCTTACGGTAATGCAGGATGAAGAGCCGGTTAAGACGCCTGAAGCGTATATGCTCGGGTGAATTCGTTACTCTCATTCTCGGTTGTTACTCCGTCTGGTGGCGAGGGGGCCGGCAGCGCAATGGAGGACGCTGCCCGTTTCGGCGTAGGAGTGGCGCCCACCCCCCCGCAAAGTTGATTCGGTTTTGACTCGATTTGCGGGTGGTTTCTGCCGATACGCCCATCATCGCGTATCGGAGAAACCCATACGTTGTGCGGATCGTATGGCCGCGGCCGATGTGCCGCATTCCTTTCCGCAACCCTGTTCGGCTTGACACCCGGTGCCGCGGCGCGAAGTTACCGGGGCTGCTGCTGGGTCAACGGTAGAGGTTGCTTTAATGAAGATTCTGATCGTCGGCGCCGGCGCCGTCGGTTTCCATCTCGCGCACCACCTGTCGGAAGAGGGGCACGACATAGTGCTGATCGACCAGGACAGGGAGCGGGCCGCTAACGTCCAGGACCAGCTGGACATCATGACGGTCGTCGGCAACGGGGCCAGCCTCGCGGTCCTCGAGAAGGCGGGTATCGCCGATCTCGACCTCCTGGCGGCCGTCACGAACGTGGACGAGGTCAATCTAATCGCCTGCATGTCGGCGGCGCCGTACAACATAGGGACGAA
>JASFTE010000329.1:0-5810 GCA_050114035.1 Armatimonadota bacterium
AATGCGCCGTACTTCGAGGGGGCCGAGCTGCTCGTGACGGCCGACTGCGTGCCGTTCGCGTACGCCGACTACCATCGTGACTTTCTCAAGGGCAAGGCAGTGGTCATCGGCTGCCCGAAGCTTGACGACATTGAGTTCTACCGCGAGAAGCTCACGGCGATCCTGGAGCTCTCGGACATCAAGAGCGTCACGGTGCTGCACATGGAGGTGCCGTGCTGCTTCGGCATCGTGGCGGCGGCGGAGCAGGCGATCGCGGCGTCGGGCAAGGACATCCCGTTCGAGATCGTCAACATCGGCATCCAGGGCGACCGCAAGTAAGGGCCGCCGTTGACACACGCTGCCGACCAGAGTATCTTTCCACGCGTGCGCCGGCATCCATGGCCGGCGCATTCGCGTGTGCCTGAGCCACAGTGAGCCGCGGCATGAGGTAGGGAGCGATTCCCATGGCGAACGATACGCCGGACGAAGCCACGAAACTGCGGGAGCGCATCGAGGAGCTCGAGCGCAGCAACGCCGAGCTGCAGGAGAGCATCGAGCGCCTGACGGCCATCGCGGGCCCCGAGCGCGCGTCGCCGTTCATCCGCATCAACTGGGAGCTGCACAAGTGGGCGGGGCTCATCGCGGTCCTGTTCCTGCTGGTGATGGCGGTGAGCGGCATCTTCCTGACGCACGCGAACATCCTCGGCCTGCAGCCGTTCATGCTGCGGCTGCATACGGGGATGGTGCTGGGACCGTTTGCCCGATTCTACTGCGACGTGGTCGGGGTGAGCCTCATCCTGTTCGTGGTCACCGGCATCGTGCTGTACTGCTACCCCGGGGGCGTGAAGCGGAGGGCGGCGCCATGACGACCAACAACGGTGCCGGCGGCGGCTCCGTCGGGAGCTGGCGCCAGCGGGTGGTGCGTCGCGTCTGGCACGTGGGCATCGCGGTGCTCGTGGCGGCCGCACTCCTGTGCGCTGGGGCCGGTGTCACGGGGTTGGGAAGTCACGCCGTGGTGGCAGTGCGCGCGCCATCGCCGCCCGACATCGATGGGCAGCGGGACGGCGCGTGGGATGCAGCCACACCCGCGACCATGACCCAGCGGGGCGGCATCAGCCGCGTGCCGTGGGTGGCGATGCGGGCGCTGTACGACGATGAGCGGGTGTACTTCCTGCTGGAGTGGCCCGATCCGGCGGAGTCGCTGGAGCGGGCGCCGTGGGAGCTCACTGCAGACGGATGGCGGAAGATCCCGGCGCAGGTGCTATACGAGGACAAGGCAGCCATCTACTGGCCCATCAGCCGCTCGCCGGCCTTCGAGGCGCGTGGCTGCACGGCCATGTGCCACTTCGGCGGCGGCGCGAGCGGCGAGGACCGGGACAAGGGGGCCGACATTCGGCTGCTGAGCGTCGGCGCGCACTTCATGGAGCAGGAGGGCGAGGTCGCGGACGAGTGGCACTGGAAGGCCGCCCGGTCCAACCCCTTCCACCAGCTCGACGACGGGTACGTCAACAGCGACCGGCCGACTGCCGAGCATGCGAAGGGCGGGCGCTACGCCGACGAGCCGAAGGAGACGGGCGGCGGATACACGGACAACGTCGCCGAGGGCGGCTCGGGCCCCGCCTTCGACTTCGCGGCCGACTGGCAGGGGCAGCGGCTGCAGTTGTTCGCGGAGGATGCCGTGCCCCTCCTGGCGGAGCGCTTGCTCGAGCTCGGCCATCGCGTCCCCAGCCTCCTATTAGCGCCCTTCGAGGGGAAACGGGGCGACGTGGAAGCCAAGGGAGCCTGGGGCGACGGGAAGTGGACGCTGGAGATCGCCCGGCAGCGCTCAACGGGCGACCCGCACGATGTGGACTTCTCCGACGCCAGGAGCACCTATCCCTTCGCCGTGGCCATCTTCGACGGCCAAGAGTACGAGCACAGCTACAATCTGGGTGTGTATCGGTTGAGGTTTGAGTGAGTGCGCGCCGGGGCTCTGCGGCGCGGGCACGCTTGACAGGTTGCGGGCAGACGTCGGGCGAGCCTCACGGGAGCCGCGGCCGCGTAGGCGGCTCGCGTTCGGGTCGCGGTTGGGGCTCGGGTGTGGCGGGAGGGGGAGGCGCGAAGGGACCGAGGCCGGGGCCGCCGGCGCCCTGGGGGAGTGTCCAGATCACTTCGGCAACGCCTGCGCCCGGCGCCAATACAGGAGCCCCCCCATCGCCGTAGAAGGTGCTGGCGGTGGCGCTCTTGGCCCACTGCCGCGTGCCGTCCTTGCCCACCAGCTCCACGGCGTCGATCTCGTTCCAGCCGTTCTTGCGCGTCGTGTCGAGGTAGACTTTGATCGATTTGGCCTCTATGTCGCGCTCGACCTGAGCGACGAAGTCGCCCGGGGCGTTCGTCGTCGGGTCTTGGCCCTCCCACAGCACTGTTTCGGTGCCGTTCTCGAGCACAGCCGCGACCTTGGATACCGCACCGGGGTTGTAGGTCTCGCGAACGCGCACCTCGCCGATGGTAACGGCCTGCTCGTAGTCCAGCTTCAGCCATTGTATGCCGGCATTCTGCTCCCGAGTGGCCCACGCGGTCGGGATATCGCCGGCCCGAGGCGTATCGGGGGGCCCCGTGGCCTGCTCCGGCCCCCACTGTCGCCCGCCGACGGGCGCCGTGGGGGTGGGCGGGGAAGCGGGGCCCCCGGTCACCAGAGCCATGAAGCGCAGCACCTCGGGCGTGCCGTCGTAGTCGGCTGCCTCCCACACCAGTGCTCCCTGGCGGAGCTCAACCGTCAGCGGCGCGCCGTCGCCCGTGAGTTGCAGATCGCGGCCGTACACACCGGGCCCGAATCGCGCCTCGAGCGTAATCGGGCGGACGGCTCCCTTCCAGCCACCTCCGGTGGCGAGGACATACGGCACACGGACGTGTCCGGCTGCGGCGCTGCGCTGCTCGTACTGCGCCTGCAGCACGCGCCGCTGGTTCGCCCCAAACTGCACGGCGAAGATGTGCCAGTCGCACGGCCGCCGCTCGCCGCCAAGCTCCACCTCTCCGTCAAGGGCCACCGTCTCCTGCTGCTGCCCGTCCACGTCCACGCGCATGCCCTCCACGTGGAAATCCGGGGCGCCGTCGGGCGTCGGGTGCGTCACCACGGGGAAGGCCATGTCCACTGTGCACGCATCACCCTCGTTGTGGAACTCCAGCGTCGCCGTCACCTGCGTGGTGGGGGATGGGGCATGCGGAACGACGAAGCCGAAGTTGGGCAATCTCCCGTATGCCGTCGCGGAGCCCTGCAGCCCAACGACGACGCGTTCGGCCACGAGGTTGAGGCTGGGATGATCGGCCAGAGGAGTGATGGTCCCGCCCGAGTGGCTGACGGGGTTGACCTGCGCCGCCAGGGGGGAAGACAACAGCGCTGCCGCACACACGAGTACGCTCACACGACGCATCGTTACGCCTCCTACTTCAGCGCATGTGCTCTACCAATGAGACGCATGAGCCCCTCATTATGTTTCGCGGCCTCCGCCCCCCCTACAACCTCGCGTCAATGAACTCCGGCTCATAGCGGTACGCCCGGTACACCTTCGTGCGCCCGCGGGCGCGGCGGCCGAAGGGGTTCAGGTAGTCCCACACGAGCTCACAGTCGGGCGTCACCTCGAGCATGCGGCCGTTGTCCATCCCTCCGGCACAGATGAACGTGTTGCCGTTGGGCAGGCGCTGCTGGCCCGAGAGGTACTTGGCGTGCATGCGCTGCGGCGGGTCGTCCTTGAACTCCCAGACGATCTGCTCGGTGACCGGGTTCAGCTCGATGACGCGGGAGTAGTCGCGGTGCGTCCCGTTGTCGAACACGAGGATGTGCCCGGTGTCGATCATGTTGGCGTGGTGCTGGAAGTCGATGTTGCCGGGGCCGTACGCCCACACCACCTCGCCGGTCTCGCGCTCGATGACGGCGATGGTGCTGATGGTCCGGTGGCTGATGAGCACATTGCCGGCCTTGAAGCGGGCGTCGCTGCGGCCGCTGGGCGTATCGGGCAGGACCTGGACGGAGTTGCTGTGCGTCCAGTCCATCTTGTCGAGGGGGAACTGGACGCCGACGAGGCGGGTGAGCTCCTCGATGTGCCGGTCCGAGTACCACTCCCACACGACCTGCTTCTCCGGGGTCACCTCGATGATCTTCGTGTTCTTCTCGATGAGCCCGCCGGTGTAGACGGCCGGGTTGTTCACCGGCTCGTGGGCGAGGATGATCGTGTTCCCGTTAGCGAGCCGCTGGGCGTCGTGGTGCGTGAGGCACTCGTAGAACCACACCTCGTTGCCGTCCCAGTCCAGCTCGCGGATGCCGGTGGGGAAGTCCTCGTCGAACTGGGTATCGTGGAGCAGGTGGTGGTTCGGCAGGAGCACCGCGTGGTGCACCGTCGGTACGCGCCACTCATGGACGATGTTGCCCTCCATGTCGATGAGGCACACGCGCCGGCCGTGATCGGGCGCAAACAGCGTGTAGCCGGGGTGGCATTTCGCCGGCTCGTGGAGTACGAGGCCCGTCCGTCGTCTGAGCATATTCAGCCTCCCTCTGCGTGCGACACGTTCGGCCTGCGGTGTGCTGATGCCTCCACGCCCGGCAGGGTCCGCCCGCTGCATCGCGAAGTTGGCTCGGGCCGGGGGAAGCAGTGTCGGCAGCGAGATCCAGAGGGCGCCCCACAACGGATGGCTGCGGGGCGTGGGTGGCACATGGGCAAGCGCCGTGAGTGGATGGCGGTCGTGGGCCTGCTGGTGGCGGGCGGGGCGCTGCTGGCCTGGGGCACGTGGCGAGCGCCGCTTGCGGATGTGGACGAGCCCCGATTCGCGGGGGCCTCGCGGCACATGCTCGCGAGCGGCGACTGGCTGCATACGTACTTCAACGGCGAGCCACGCTGGCAGAAGCCCATCCTGTTCTACTGGCTGCAGGCGGGGAGCTTCGCGGCCTTCGGCGTCTCGGAGTTCGCCGCCCGTCTGCCCGCATGGCTGTTCGCGACGCTCAGCGGCCTCCTGCTCTACGCCTTCGCGCGTCGCTTCTGCGGCCATCCCGCCGGGCTCTTTGCCCTCGTCGCGTGGTTCTCGCTCCCCCAGACGCACATCTGGGCGAAGCTCGGCATCGTGGACACCACGCTGACGTTCCTTACGACGGCGGCGGCGCTTGCGGCGTTCGCGGGCGCCGAGCGCGGCGCGCGCCGGGGTCTCTGGTACATAGCTGCTGGTGCAGCCATGGGCCTGGCCGCACTCACCAAAGGCCCCGTGGGGCTCGCCATCCCGGCAGGAGTGTACCTCTGCTACGTGCTCCTCGAGCCGCGGGCGCGGCGCGAGCTGCTGTCGCCCTGGCCCTACGTCGCATTGGCGACGGCCCTGGCCGCGGCCGCCCCATGGTACGTGCTCCAGTACTGCGACTACGGCGCCGTGTACCTGGAGGAGTTCTTCGGCCAGGAGAACATCGAGCGCTTCGGCGGCGGGGCACGCGGGGCTGGAATCCCGGGCATCATCTGGTGGCTCTTCGTGTTCCTGGTGTGCGCGTTTCCCTGCAGCGCTCTGCTGCCGTGGGCCGCCGGCTCCACCGTTGGCGGCAGCGTGCCCGATGACGGCCGGTCGCGCCGCCTCGGCAAGTTCCTGACCATATGGGTCGCCCTTGTGCTGATCGTGTGGTCCCTTTCCGCGGCCCGCCATCCGCAGTACATCATGGCCATCTACCCGCCGGTCGCCCTCCTCTGTGGTCGGTTCCTCAGCGACCGGTGGTACGCGCGTCCAAGGGGAGGCCTGGCTCCGGGCATCGCGGCAGCCGTCTGCGGATCCCTCGTGGCGGCGGGCCTGGCCTATGGCTCCCTTCGGTTTCTTGGCCAGGTGCG